>JAZUBN010000129.1:0-15468 GCA_045638565.1 Oscillospiraceae bacterium
AGGTGGCGGCCGTAAGGCTGACGGATGAGGTGTAGCCCGACGGGCGTTTTATTAAATAGCGCCGCAGGCACCTTAATGAATTGCACCGCAATTCAATTCATGACGCAGTCAATTCATGCCGAAAGGCAATTCACGACGAAGTCAATTCATTTTCATGCCACAGCATGAACTTTACTGAATCAAAAATCACATGAGAGGAAATGATAAAAATGATCAATCTTGAAAATTATCTCAAGAATAACACATACCCAGGTCGCGGTGTTCTCGTCGGCAAGACAGAAGAAAACATCGTTCTCGCTTACTTCATCATGGGCAGAAGCGTAAACTCCCGTAACCGCGTTTTCGTTCCATTTGAAGAAGGCATCCGCACAAAGGCTTTTGACGAAAGCAAGCTTTCTGACCCAAGCCTCGTTATCTATGCTCCAGTCCGCGTTATTAACGGCCATACAATCGTTACAAACGGCGACCAGACAGATACAGTTTATGATTTCATGAAGGACGGCAAGAGCTTCGAAGAAGCACTCCGCACTCGTGAATTCGAACCAGACCCACCAAACTGGACACCTCGTATCTCTGCTGTTGTCGACAACAAGACAGGCGCATTCAAGATGAGCATCCTCAAGAGCGATGACGGCAACGACGCTCAGTGCCTCAGATATTTCTATGAATATATGGCTCCAATCGCTGGCGAAGGCAGAATCATCCATACATACGAACAGGACGGCAACCCAATCCCAACATTCGTTGGCGAACCACGCAAGGTAGCTGTTAACGATGATATGGAAGGCTTTACAAATATGCTCTGGAACAGCCTCAACGAAGACAATAAGGTTTCCCTTTTCGTACGCTACATTTCCCTCAAGGACGGCAGCGAAAAGACAACAATCATCAATAAAAATAAGTAATCGGGAGAATAAAAATGACAGAACTTGAACTTAAATATGGTTGTAACCCTAACCAGAAGCCATCCCGCATCTTTATGAAGGAAGGCGAACTTCCTATCACAGTGCTCAACGGCAGACCGGGCTACATCAACCTCCTCGATGCATTCAATGCATGGCAGCTCGTTCGTGAACTCAAGATCGCAACAGGTCTCCCTGCAGCTACATCCTTCAAGCACGTTTCTCCTGCAGGCGCAGCTGTTGCAGTTCCACTTAACGACGTTGAAAAGCAGATTTACTTTGCTCCAACAAACGAAGAACTCACACCAATCGCTACAGCTTATGTAAGAGCAAGAGGCGCAGACAGAATGTCCTCTTTCGGCGATTTCATCGCTCTCTCTGATACTTGCGATGCTTGCACAGCACGTATCATCAAGCGTGAAGTTTCTGACGGCGTTATCGCTCCTGACTTCACAGAAGAAGCTCTCGAAATCCTCAGAGAAAAGAAGAAGGGCGGCTACAACGTTATCAAGATCGATACAGACTATATTCCTGCTCCAATCGAAACAAAGGATGTTTTCGGCGTAACATTCAAACAGGGCAGAAACGAGCTCAAGATCGACAAGGATTTCTTCAATAATATCGTAACAGAAAACAAGGATCTTCCAGATAACGCAAAGCGTGACCTCGCTGTTGCTCTCATCACTCTCAAGTATACACAGTCCAACTCTGTATGCTATGTTAAGGATGGTCAGGCTATCGGTATCGGCGCAGGTCAGCAGTCGAGAATCCACTGCACACGTCTTGCAGGTCAGAAGGCTGACAACTGGTATCTCCGCCAGCACGAAAAGGTGCTTAACCTCAAGTTCAAGAAGGGCCTCGGCCGCGCTGACAGAGATAACACAATCGATGTTTACATCTCCGAAGAACACGATGACGTTCTCCGCGAAGGCACATGGCAGAATCTCTTCGAAGAAAAGCCAGAAGTATTCACAATGGAAGAAAAGAAGGCATGGCTCAAGACACTCACAGGTGTTTCCCTCGGCTCCGATGCATTCTTCCCATTCGGCGACAATATCGAAAGAGCATACAAGACAGGTGTTCAGTATATTGCTGAACCGGGCGGCTCTGTTCGTGATGACAATGTTATCGAAGTCTGCAACAAGTACAATATGGTAATGGCCTTCACAGGCATCAGACTTTTCCACCATTAATATAAAGATTAAAAAAACATTTGTGATTACACCCCTTCCTGCCTCCCTCTGACGAGGGGGGTGCCCGAAGGGCGGGGGGAGAGAAATGTTATATTTTAGATTGAAAAATATTTTCCAAAAAATATTTACATCTATTTTGGAGGAATAATGAAAATTTTGGTAGTAGGTGGCGGCGGCAGAGAGCACGCTACGATTAAAAGCTTAGCCGGCGAAGGCAGAGAAATCTTCTGCGCTCCTGGCAACGGCGGTATCGGAGCACTCGCAACTAATGTGCCGATCAAAGCCACAGATATAGACGGCATGGTCGATTTCTGCAAGAAGGAAAATATCGACCTTTGCGTAGTTTCCCCTGATGACCCATTGGTTCTCGGTATGGTGGACGCTATGGAAGAAGCGGGCATCCGCGCTTTCGGTCCTAAGAAGGACGCAGCTATCATCGAAGGCTCCAAGGCTTTTGCCAAGGACCTTATGAAGAAGTACGGCATCCCAACAGCCGCTTATGAAGTATTCACAGAAAGCGATAAGGCTATCGAATATGTGGAAAAGATGGGCAAATACCCTATTGTTATCAAGGCTTCCGGTCTTGCTCTCGGCAAGGGCGTTATCATCGCAGAAAGCTTCGAAGAAGCAAAGACAGCCATCATTGAAATGATCGAAGGCGGTATGTTCGGCGAAAGCAGCTCCAAGATCGTTATCGAAGAGTTCCTTACAGGTACAGAAGTTTCCGTTCTCGCTTTCACAGACGGCAAGTGCATCAAGCCACTTACTTCTGCTAAGGACCACAAGAGAGCTCTCGACGGTGACAAGGGCCTCAATACAGGCGGTATGGGCGTTATCGCTCCAAACCCTGTTTACACAAAGGACGTTGAAGAAAGAGCCATCAATGAAATCATGATTCCAACAATGGAAGCCATGAACAAGGAAGGCAGAACATTCAAGGGCGTTCTCTATTTCGGTCTTATTATCACAGAAGACGGTCCTAAGGTCATCGAATATAACTGCCGTTTCGGCGATCCTGAAGCTCAGGTATGTCTGTCCCTTCTCAAGACAGACCTTCTCACAGTTATGAACGCTATCATCGATGAAAAGCTTTCCGAAGTTGAAATCGAAACCAAGGACGGCGCATGCGTATGCGTTATGATGGTTTCGGGCGGCTATCCTGGCAGCTATGAAAAGAACAAGCTCATCGAAGGTCTTGACGAAAATGGTCAGTGCGAAGATTTCTATGTCTTCCACAGCGGCACAACAATGAAGGACGGCAAGTATTATACAAGCGGCGGACGTGTTCTCGGTCTCACTTATGTAGGCGAAGACCTTAAGAGCGCTCAGGACCATGTATATAACAATATAGATAAAATTTCCTTTGAAAAAAGCTTCTATAGAAAGGATATAGGGGGAAAAAGAGATGGTATTTAGAGTTTATGTATCCAAAAAGGCAGAGTTCGCAAATGAAGAACGCTCAATGCTTAACGATATCAGAAAGAATCTCGGCATTGTAAACCTCGAGGATATCAAGATCTACAACAGATACGACGTCGAAGGCATCGACGAAGAAACATTCCAGAAGACAATCAAGAGCGTGTTCTCCGAACCACAGGTCGACGATGTATGCTTCGAAGTAACTGACGAAGGCATCATCTTCGGTATCGAGTTCCTTCCTGGTCAGTTCGACCAGAGAGCAGACTCCGCTCAGCAGTGCATCCAGTTCGTAACAGGCGGCGTTCGTCCAACTTGCCGCTGTGCAAAGGTTATCGTCCTCAAGGGCGGCCTTGAAGAAAAGGAAGTTGCACGCATCAAGGCTCACATTATCAACCCTGTTGAAATGAGAGAAGCTTCCCTTGAAAAGTTCGAAACACTTGAAAATGTTCAGCCTGTTCCTGAAAAGACTCCATATATTGAAGGCTTTATCAATATGACAGAAGATAAGTTCGCCTCCTTTATCAAGGAATACGGCCTTGCTATGGATACAGATGACGTAGCATTCTGCCAGAGCTACTTCAAGAACGAAGAAAAGCGCGACCCAAGCCTTACAGAACTCAAGATGATCGATACATATTGGTCCGACCACTGCCGTCATACAACATTTATGACACAGATCGATGAAATCAAGATCGAACATGCAGCAGTTAAGGCTTCTTATGATAAGTACCTTGAAATCAAGGAACAGCTCTATCCTAACAAGAACCGTCCATGTACTCTTATGGACCTTGCAACTCTCGGTGCAAAGTACCTCAAGAGAACAGGCATCATGAAGAATCTTGACGAATCTGAAGAAATCAATGCTTGCTCTGTAAAGATCAACGTTGATGTAGACGGCAAGAATCAGAAGTGGCTTATGATGTTCAAGAACGAAACACATAACCACCCAACAGAAATCGAACCATTCGGCGGCGCAGCTACATGTCTCGGCGGCGCTATCCGTGATCCACTTTCCGGCCGCAGCTATGTATATCAGGCAATGCGTCTCACAGGTGCAGGCAATCCTCTCACACCTGTAGCTGACACACTCAAGGGCAAGCTCCCACAGAGCAAGATCTGCCAGACAGCTGCAGCGGGCTACAGCTCCTATGGTAACCAGATCGGTCTTGCAACAGGCCACGTTGCTGAAGTTTACCACGATGGCTTCGTAGCAAAGCGTATGGAAGTCGGCGCTGTTATCGGTGCTGCTCCTGCAAAGAACGTTATCCGCAAGAGCCCTGAATGCGGCGACGTAGTTATCCTCCTCGGCGGCGCAACAGGCCGTGACGGTGTTGGCGGTGCTTCCGGTTCCTCCAAGGCTCACGACGTAACATCCCTCGAATCCTGCGGTGCAGAAGTTCAGAAGGGTAATCCACCTGAAGAAAGAAAGATTCAGCGTCTCTTCCGCAATGGCAAGGTTACACGTATGATCAAGCGCTGCAACGACTTCGGTGCAGGCGGTGTTTCCGTTGCTATCGGCGAACTTGCTGACTCCCTCAAGATTAACCTCGACGTAGTACCAAAGAAGTACGACGGTCTCACAGGCACAGAACTTGCTATTTCCGAATCTCAGGAAAGAATGGCTGTTGTTGTAGCAGCTAAGGATGCTGAAAGATTCGTCAAGGAAGCAAACAAGGAAAATCTCTCTGCTGTTGTTGTAGCAGAAGTTACAGATACAAACCGTCTTGAAATCTTCCACGAAGGTGAAAAGATCGTTGACCTCTCCCGTGACTTCCTCAACTCCGCAGGCGCAACAAAGTACGCTCAGGTTGAAATCCTCAATGATGCTCTCACACAGCAGGTTGAAAATGCTCCGCTTAACGAAGCTTGGGAATATATGATGGCAAGCCTCAATGTTGCTTCCCAGCGCGGTCTCGTTGAACGCTTCGACGCAACAATCGGCGCAGGCACAGTGCTTATGCCATTCGGTGGTAAGCGCCAGATGACTCCTGCACAGGCTATGGCAGCTCTCATCCCTGTCCGTGAAGGCAATACAAATACAGCATCCGTAATGGCTTACGGCTATGATCCATTCCTCGCACAGCAGAGCCCATACTATGGCGCATACTATGCTGTTGTTTCCTCCGTTGCAAAGATGATTGCAGCAGGCGGTGACATGAAGAATGCATGGCTCTCCTTCCAGGAATACTTTGAAAGACTCCGCAAGGACCCTAAGCGCTGGGGCAAGCCATTCGCAGCTCTCCTCGGTGGTTTCGAAGCTCAGCTCGCTCTTGGCCTCGGTGCTATCGGCGGTAAGGACTCCATGTCCGGTTCCTTCGAAGATATCGATGTTCCACCAACACTCATCTCCTTCGTTGCTTCCGCAACTAAGGCTGACAACGTAATTTCTCCTGAATTCAAGAGAAACGACACAAATCTTTACCTTATCCAGCCAGAAAAGGACGAAAACGGCCTTTACAATAAGGATTCTCTCGTAAAGACATTCAAGAATGTTCAGAAGGCTATCGAAGATAAGCGCATTCTCTCTGCTTATGCAGTAGGTGTTGGCGGTATCGCAGAAGCTGTTACAAAGATGGCATTCGGTAACAAGATCGGTGCTAAGATTCTTAATACTGTATCTCAGGAAGAACTCTTCGAAAAGAAGTACGGCGCATTCGTAGTTGAAACAGAAGGCGTTCTCCGCTTCGGCAAGAAGATCGGTGTTACAACTAAGGATTATAAGATCTACGCTCACGGTCATATCCTCTCCATCGAAAAGCTTGAAAAGCTCTGGGCAGAAACACTTGAACCTGTATACCCAACAACAGGCGGCGAAGAAAACAAGAACTATGACAACATCTCCTATAAGGCAGAATCTGTTGTTTCCCCACTTGTTAAGGTTCCACAGCCAAGCGTTCTCATCCCTGTATTCCCAGGTACAAACTGTGAATATGATACAGCACGCGCATTTGAAAAGTACGGCGCAAAGACAGAAATCTTTGTAGTTCGCAACAGAACTCCTGAAGAAGTTCAGGAAAGCGCAAAGCGTCTTGCAAGAGCAATCAAGAACAGCCATATCGTTGCTCTCCCAGGCGGCTTCAGTGGCGGTGACGAACCAGACGGCTCTGCAAAGTTCATCGTTTCCCTCCTCAGAAACCCACGTGTTTCTAAGGAAATCAGAGCACTTCTTAACAAGCGCGATGGTCTTATGTGCGGTATCTGCAACGGCTTCCAGGCTCTCGTAAAGCTCGGTCTCGTTCCATACGGCAAGATCGTTGAACCAAACGAAAACAACCCAACTCTTACATTCAATAAGATCGGCAGACATCAGTCCCGTCTTGTTCATACAAGAATCGCTTCCAACAAGTCCCCATGGCTCATGCATACTAACGTTGGCGATATTCATACAATCGCTATCTCCCACGGCGAAGGCCGCTTCATTGTAAACGAAAAGGAACTCAAGAAGCTCATTAAGAATGGCCAGATCGCAACACAGTATGTTGACCTTAACGGCAATGCTACAAGCGATATCCTCTTCAATCCTAACGATTCCGTAATGGCTATCGAAGGTATCACATCCCCAGACGGACGTGTATTCGGTAAGATGGGCCATACAGAACGTAACGGTCTCCACCTCTATAAGAACGTTCCGGATACACAGGAACAGCTCATCTTCAAGGGCGCTGTAGACTACTACAAATAATAGGTAACATTCATAATAAAAAGACCACTCGAAAGAGTGGTCTTTTTTACTGTTCGATATAAAAGCAATCCTTTTCCCAGCGGATAACATTGGTATCGATATATTCCCATATCTTTTTATAGTCATTTTCTCCGCGTATTATGTGATCGTGAAAGGAGCGCTGGAAAAATGAATCATCTGTAAATCCATTTGATCTGCACTCACGCACAATCAATGACTTGAGCGCACGGACAATATCAACTATTGTAGGGGAGCTGCTTGCCGCTCCCGCATTTATCGTTAAAATTAAATGAATATGATTTGGCATTATCACGTATTTGTCTACTTTTATATGAGAATATCGTGAAGATAAAGTCTTTATATGTTTATCAGCAATATCACCGTAAACCGAAAGCTTATTCTCGGGAGGAGCAAGCGCCTCCCCTACGATTATTTTGCTGAAATACTGCTTCATTCCGGCTGTGCATATCGTTATAAAATATGCTCCCGGGGTGGAATAATCATATTGCTTCAGTCTTGTAGATTTTCTTTTTGGCAGATCCATGCCGTCTCCTTATCGAAAAGACCACTCGAAAGAGTGGTCTTTTTTAATAATTAAATTACTTTCTTGTTGGAACAACTTCGAGCCAGTAGCCGTCTGGGTCGCTGATGAAGTAGATGCCCATCTTTGGATTTTCGAAGCAGATGCAGCCCATTTCCTTGTGCTTAGCATAAGCAGCATCGAAATCTGTTGTGCGGAATGCGAGATGGATTTCGTTGTCGCCGAGGTTGTATGGTCTGTCCCAATCACGGAGCCATGTGAGCTCGAGAAGGAAATCAGACTGGCCGTCGCCGATATAAACGATGATAAAGCTGCCGTCAGCTGCTTCGTTTCTCTTTACTTCCTTGAGGCCGAGAGCTTCTTCATAGAACTTAAGGGACTTTTCAAGATCCTTAACATTGTAATTTTCGTGTGCAAACTTAAACATATTTACCTCCGGTTTGATTTTAACAAGCATTTCATCAACAGTAGGGATGTCAGCGATATGTTCGCCGTAATGAGCTTCTGTGATGACCATATCCTTATCGACAGCGAAGAAGCCAGGAAGCTGCATTTCGTTGCCTTCATAATCGCCGTGAACAAAGCCTTCAGCCTGAACACCTGCACGCTTTACAGCGAGGCGAGCCTTTGCTTCGTCTGTTGGAGCCATCTGTTCCTTGCTTTCAACAGAATTGAGTTCAAGAGCCTTGTAAAGTTCCTGATTTTCGTCGCAGATAAGATGGAATGGAAGCACCTGACCGTTAAGGTCGCGCTGAACGATTTCAGGCTTGGACTGCATTACAACGATGACATTTACGCCCTTCTTTACGAATTCATCGTATCTCTGTGCGAGAGTGTGAACGTCCCAGCGGCAGATTGTGCATCCGATATAACGGAGGAACCAGAAAAATGTTGGCTTGCCATCAACAAGCTGTGAAATCTTTACATTGGAGAGGACATTTGTGTTGACTGTAAGGTCAAGAAACTTTTCCCCTGCTTTTACCTTTGCCATAGCGAGATCTCCTTTATGTTTTATTTGGTTTGGAATCATTATATCACATTATATATAAAAAATCAATCATGCATAATTTGATTTTGAAGTGGAATGATAAAATCAAATAAAACAGGAGATGAAATAATGAAAAACAGAATGATTTCTTTATCTGTCCTTTTTGCCCTGTGCATTATGCTTCTTTCGGGATGTTCAGGCGGCGAAGTGAAGGACACATCAAATAAGGACACCACAGCAGGAGACAATGCTTCTTCCTCCGATGAGGGTAAAATCCGAACAGAAATAGTAATCGGCGTATCGTCTGATGTTGTCAGCACCGACCCCCACGACCAGAATGACACCAATTCCAATCGTGTCATCCGTATGATGTTCGATTCTTTGGTATATTCCGATGTGGACGGCACAATAAAGCCTGCTCTTGCTGAAAGCTGGGAGGCAGTTTCCGATACAGAATACCGCTTCAAGCTTCGTGAAGGGGTGAAATTCCATAACGGCTATGATTTTACAGCCGAAGACGTGGTATTCTCTCTTGAGCGTCAGATGAACTCACCAAAGGTCAAAACCTTTGTTTCGGCTATCGATACTGTCACAGCCGACGATGAATACACAGTTACAGTAAAGACAAAGCAGCCTTTCGCCCCGCTTTTGTACAATCTTTCGCTGCCACAGTCGTCGATTATTTGCAGCAAGCATATGGATGAGCTTACGGCGGCAGGCAGAAAATATGCAGAACAGCCTGTGGGCACAGGTCCGATGGTCTTTTCCTCATGGCTGCCAAATGACAATTTCACGGTGACGGCTTTCGATGAATACTGGGGCGAAAAGCCAAAGGCAACGAAGATTTCTGTCCGCGTTATCCCTGAAAGTTCATCACGTACAATCGCCCTTGAAACGGGCGAAATCGACATTGTGGAATCGGTTCCTGCCGTAGATATCCCTCGTGTTATGGAAAATAAGGGGCTGAAAACGGTAACGCAGACGTCAACTTCGGTGACTTACGTCTCGTTCAATACGAGAAAAGCGCCGTTTGATAATGTTAAGGTCCGTCAGGCACTGTCCTGCGCCGTTGACAAGCAGGCTATCATTGATGTCATCTGCGAAGGCTATGCATTGCAGGTGAATACGATTTATCCCCCTGCAATGCCGTCATATGATGAAAGCCTCGACCTTTATCCTTACGATGTTGAAAGAGCTAAGGAGCTTCTCACAGAGGCGGGCTACCCTGATGGTTTCACTATTGAAATCGCAACGTCAGGTGATGAACGCAACAGAATTGCCCAGCTTTTGCAGTCGGATTTTTCAAAAATCGGCGTAAATCTTGAAATCACCCTGCTTGAATGGGGCGCTTACCTTGATTATATCGGCGGCACAGACCATCAGATGTATATCGTCGGCTGGAGCTCAGGCATGGAGCCGGATGGCTCAACAACGCCTCTTTTCCATTCGGAAAGCGTAGGCCCGACAGGCAACCGCTCGTGGTATCAGAATGAGGAGCTGGATGCTCTTATCGATAAGGGCAAGAGCACTATGAATATGGATGACCGACTGGGTATTTATAAGGAAATTCAGCGGATCGTAATGGAAGATGCCGTCTGGATTCCGCTTTTCGCCCGCGAAACTGTCATCGCCATGAATAAAAACCTTGAAGGTATGCTTATTTCACCCACAGAATCCCATATCTATGTATACTCCTATGTGAAGGAATAAAACAAGGCGGCACAATGCCGCCTTTACATATTGACTTGACTCCAAAATAGCCTTATAATATTACAGTAAGACTTTTTTCGGAGATTTTTATGAAAAGACTATTGTGCTTTATTTTAATATTTACTATGCTTTCGGGCTGCTCTGTCAGAAGGCTGAGCGATGAGCCGCTGACACATAGCGCGCCGCTTGACAGACGTACAGGGGTTGTAATCGCAAGCGGCTATGACATCGTCACCCTCGACCCTCACGAAGCCACCGATACCTATTCCATCGAGGCTATAAATATGATTTATGAGCAGCTTGTTTCCATCAGCAGCGATGGCGAGTTCCGCTCGGAGCTTGCTGAAAACTGGGAGATTGCCGATAATACCCAGTATGTTTTCCATCTTCGCAAGGGAATCCGTTTCCATAACGGACGCGAAATGAAGGCTGAAGATGTGGTTTTTTCTCTTGAACGAGCAAAAAATCACAGCGGTTCCAAGGCTTCACTTGAAAATGTGGATACTATTGAAGCCATCGGTGAATATACTGTGAAAATCACAACGTTCAAACCATATTCCGTCCTGATGCGTAATCTTGCCAGCTCGCATACTTCGATTCTGTGCAAGGCGGCGGTTGCAGATGATGAACTTAAGGAAATCAGCGGCACAGGCCCTATGATTTTCACCGAATATCAGCCAAATTACCAGACGATACTCACAAGAAACGATAAATATTGGGGCGAAAAGGCGCAGATAACAACGCTTACACGCCGTGTTATCCCTGATGACAGCGCACGTACTATCGCCCTCGAAAACGGCGAAATTGATTATCTTTCCAGCATTCAGCCGGTGGATATCGAGCGAATCAAGGAAAACTCAGCGCTGAAAACCTTTGAAACAGTTTCATCAAATATAGCTTATCTTGGATTTAATATGGAGAAAGAGCCATTCAGCGATACCCGTGTCCGTCAGGCGCTTCATTATGCCACCGACAAGCAGAAGATAATTGACAGCGTTTATGAAGGCTACGGCACAGCCTGCCGCTCGGTTTTCCCGACAGTTATGGAAGGTTATGATGACAGCCTCGACCTTTATTCATTCGATATTGCAAAGGCACAGAGGAGGCTGACAGCTTCCGGCTATCCTGATGGTTTCGATATGGAAATTGCCCTGTCTGCCGATGACAGATGCCGTATGGCACAGATTCTGCAGGATGATTACAGCAAAATCGGTGTCAATATTACGATAAATCAGATGGAGTTTTCGGCGTTTCTGCAGTATCTTGAAGAGGACAAACACGATGCCTTTATAATGAGCTGGAATGAGGCTGAAAATCACGATCTTACTGTGACAAGCAACTTCCATTCTCAGGGTGGAAACCGAATGCATTACAGAAATCTTACAGTCGATCAGCTTATCGAAAGAGCGAGAGAGACTCTCGACTGGGATATGCAGGCGCCTATTTATAAAGAGCTGCAGGAGCTCGTTATGATAGATTCCCCGTGGATTCCTATCATTCAGCATACATATGTTTCTGCCATGAATAAAAATCTCTATTTCGCAGAAGATGTTGAAAACCCACGAGGATATATCGACCTTGTTATAAAAAATGATTAGACATAAAAAAAGACCACTCGAAAGAGTGGTCTTTTTGCATATAATTACTTCTTATGGTACAATTTTTTGCCCTGATAGCGTGGTTCGCAGGTGAGATTGATGCCGAGCTTTCTGTAAACATCAAGGTCGACCTGAGCCAGCATAACTGTGGAGTGAGCTTCCGCGCCCTTGAGCTTTTCAAGCTGTTCGTATGCAAGCTTTGCGACAGGGTCGTTTTCAGCACTGATACAGAGGGCGATGAGAGTTTCGTCGGCGTGGAGTCGAGGATTTCTGTTGCCCATAACATTAATCTTGAGGCGCTGAACAGGTTCGATAACGTCAGGGGAGATGAGGAGAACTTCCTTTTCAAGTCCTGCATGAGCCTTGATTGCATTGAGCAGAGCCGCAGAGCAGGAGCCGAGGAGAGGAGAAGTCTTGCCTGTGATGAGAGTGCCATCGTTGAGCTGGATAGCAACGGCAGGAGCGCCTGTTTCTTCAGCCTTGTCGAGAGCCTTCTTTATAACAGGGCGGTCCTCGATGGAAATCTTCGCCTGCTTCATAAGAAGCTCAATCTTTTCAACACATTCTTCTGTGTAAATGCCTGTCTTTACGCCGGCAAGAGCCTGATAATAGCGGCGGATGATTTCTGTATTCGCAGCTTCACGTACAGCTTCATCGTCAACGATGCCGAAACCAACCATATTTACGCCCATATCAGTAGGGGATTTGTAAGGATTGGAGTTCATCAGCTTTTCAAACATAGCCGAAAGAACAGGGAAGACCTCAACGTCGCGGTTGTAGTTTACCGCAATATCACCGTAAGCTTCAAGGTGATAAGGGTCGATCATATTTACGTCATTAAGGTTTGCAGTAGCCGCTTCGTAAGCGAGGTTTACAGGATGCTTGAGAGGAAGATTCCATACAGGGAATGTTTCATACTTCACATAACCTGCGTTTGTGCCGCGCTTGTGTTCGTGATAAAGCTGGGAAAGGCATGTCGCCATCTTGCCTGAGCCAGGACCGGGAGCTGTCACAACAACGAGCGGACGTGTTGTTTCGATATATTCATTCTTGCCATAGCCTTCGTCAGAGATTACATGGTCGATGTCGGAAGGATAGCCCTTGATTCTGTAATGAACGAAAACAGGGATGCCGAGGCCGATGAGCTTATTTTTGAAGGCGACAGCGGCAGGCTGATCCTTGAAACAAGTGATGCAGACAGAGCCGACAAAAACTTCAAGCTCTCTGAAAGCGTCGATAAGACGGAGAGTATCCTGGTCATAAGTGATGCCAAGGTCGCCTCTGATCTTGCCTTCTTCGATATCTTCAGCGTTGATTACGATGACAACTTCAGCCTTGTCGGAAAGCTTTTTGAGCATCTGCATCTTTGCATCAGGCGCAAAGCCGGGAAGCACACGGGAAGCATGGAAATCATCAAAAAGCTTGCCGCCAAACTCAAGATAGAGCTTGCCGCCAAACTGTTCGATACGTTCTTCGATATGCTTTGCCTGCTTCTGCAGGTATATGTCGTTGTCGAATCCTATTTTCATCTTTTCTCTCCTCTGTATATATTCAATGCAATAAGCGGTTGTGTCATTTCAGATATATCTTTATTATTTACATAAAAACATATCTCAAACAACAAAATAATTTCAATACGGGCAGCCTTTATAAAGGACTGCCCGTACATAATGAAACTTAAATTACTTAAGGTTGAACCAAGCGTTGAGACCTGGGTAGTATGCTGTGTTTTCGAGTTCGTCTTCGATTCTGAGGAGCTGGTTGTACTTAGCAACACGGTCAGAACGGCTTGGTGCGCCTGTCTTGATCTGGCCAGCGTTGAGAGCAACAGCGATGTCAGCGATTGTTGTATCTTCTGTTTCACCGGAACGGTGGGAGATAACAGCTGTGTAGCCAGCGCGGTTAGCCATCTGGATAGCGTTGAGTGTTTCTGTGAGGGAACCGATCTGGTTAACCTTGATGAGGATGGAGTTAGCGATCTTCTGGTTGATACCATCGGAGAGACGCTTTGTGTTTGTTACAAAGAGGTCGTCGCCAACGAGCTGGATCTTCTTGCCGAGTTCCTTAGTGAGCATTGCCCAGCCTTCCCAGTCGTCTTCTGCCATACCGTCTTCGAGGGAGATGATAGGATACTTGTTTGCGAAATCCTTCCACATTCTTACCATCTGAGCACGTGTCATCTTCTTCTTTGCCTTTGGAAGGAGGTAGTAGCCGCCGTCTTCGTTTACAAACCATTCAGATGTAGCTGCGTCGATAGCGATTCTGAAGTCTTCGCCTGGCTTGAAGCCTGCCTTTTCGATAGCTTCTACGATAACCTTGAGAGCATCTTCGTCCTTCTTGAGGTTTGGAGCAAAGCCGCCTTCGTCACCAACGGAAGTTGCAAGGCCCTGACCGTTGAGAATCTTCTTGAGTGTGTGGAATACTTCTGCACACCATCTGAGAGCTTCACGGAATGTTGGAGCGCCAACAGGCATTACCATGAATTCCTGAATGTCAACGTTGTTGGAAGCGTGAGCGCCGCCGTTGAGGATGTTCATCATTGGAACTGGGAGTGTGTGTGCGTTGCAGCCGCCGATGTATGTGTAGAGAGGCATACCGAGGCATTCTGCAGCAGCGCGTGCTGTTGCGAGGGAAACGCCGAGAATAGCGTTAGCACCGAGACGGCTCTTGTTTTCTGTGCCGTCGAGAGCGATCATTGCGTTGTCGATTTCGATCTGGTCGAGAGCGTTGAGACCGATAACTGCGTCAGCGATTTCTGTGTTTACAGATTCAACTGCCTTGAGAACGCCCTTGCCCATGTAGCGGGACTTGTCACCGTCACGAAGTTCGCAAGCTTCGTGGATACCTGTAGATGCGCCGGATGGAACTGCTGCACGGCCAACATAGTTGTCTGTGCCGTCGTTTACGTAAACTTCAACTTCAACAGTTGGGTTGCCGCGGGAGTCCATAATTTCACGTGCGAGCACGTCTACGATTTCAGCATATCTTTTCATTTGCTTAATTTCTCCTTGTATATGTTAGTTGTTGATTGACTTTATTTAATGCGCCGCAGGCACATTTAATCTATTGTAGGGGAGCCGCTTGCTGCTCCCGCAAAATAAATATCTTACTTTACAATAAGGCTTTCGCCTGTCATTTCTTCAGGCTTGCTAAGACCGAGAATTTCAAGCATTGTAGGAGCAAGGTCGCAAAGGCGGCCGCACTTTACATTGATATTCTTGTCGCAGACAACGAGAGGAACGACATTTGTTGTGTGAGCTGTGAATGGTGTACCGTCTTCGTTAGCCATAACATCGGCATTGCCGTGGTCGGCTGTGAAGAGGCAGAGACCGCCAGCCTCAACCACACTATTATACACCATTTCAGAGCATTTGTCTACTGCTTCAACAGCATTTACTGCAGCATCGAAAATACCTGTATGGCCGACCATATCAC
>JAZUBN010000130.1:0-5766 GCA_045638565.1 Oscillospiraceae bacterium
TAAACAAGTTTCAGATATTTTTACAATAGATTTAAATAAAGTAAACGGTACATACAAACATAAAAATATGCTATACATTAAGCATAAGTTTGAAAATACATACACTTTTGTTTCTACACTAAACCTTAATACCTCAAAAAATTTCATCAGAATTATCGGTATTTTGGTAATGCTGTTTTTATTTGTGTTAATACTTTCATTTGTTATGTCTTATTATCTTTCTCTGCAGTACTATAAAAGTATTATACAGCTAACTGCATCACTTCGAAGTGACGAAGACCTCGGTGAGGAAGGCATCACCGAAAACAAATACGCCGAGCTTTTCTTCATAAACAGAAACATTGTATCGCACTTTAACAAAAGCGATGACCTTGAAAAAAAGTTATCTAACCAACTTACATTGTTAAAAAAAGCTCAGTTTTTTGCTCTGCAGTCACAACTTAATCCGCATTTTATATATAACACATTGAACATTATAAACATAATGATTTTAAGAACTGTGAAGAAAGACTGCGAAGCAAGTAACGCTGTTGTAATATTATCCCAGCTCTTAAGAAACGCCCTTGACACAAAAAAATACATTGTTACCGTAAATGAGGAAATTGAGTACACTAAAAAATATATTATGCTGCAACAGCTTAAATACAATTCAAATATAGATATTATCTGGAACATAGACGATTCGCTTATGACGCATAACATTATAAAATTTATATTTCAGCCCATTGTTGAAAATGCATTTGAGCACGGATTCAGCAAAATGAGTGAAAATGAATATAAGCGTATTTCATTTACATCTCATACGGAAAATAATACACTTACATTCACAATATCAAACAACGGTGCACCAATTACCGAAGAAAAACTAACTAACATTCAATCTGCTTTGAACACAACACCTATGTTTGAACAAAAGGATGCAAATATAGGGTTGGTAAATGTAAATCACAGAATAAGAATCATATATGGTGAGCAATACGGATGCAGTATTGCATCAGATAATGCTGAAACCTCTGTAAAAATAAATCTCCCACTTACCTTTGATAATGGTCTTGATTTTAATCATAAAATATAATTTTAAACTCGCTGAAATGTTTAATATAAAAAATATTGCCCGGAACGATATAATTCATAAGTATAATTATATCATCCCGGACAATATCGCTTCAAGTGTCCTTTTTAGCAAACATATGACAAAATCTCAAACTTTTTCCAGCAGCAGAGCCATTTTGCATGTCTCTGCGCCATCAGTCCGTCATCCTCTTATAAGCTCCCATTTCAGCTTGTTGTAATCCACGATTATCCTGCTGCCGTCCGAATATGTGGTTTCAAACACTCCGTCGGCAATCTCTTCATGATTTTCCATAAACTCATACTGCAGGAATGACAGCTCCTTATAATCCTCATATACAGTCTTAAGCGCAGAAACGCTCTTGCTCATAATCTCATCCGTATGCACAGAATACCCCAGGCCAAGGGTCTCCGGTCTGCCCCTGCACCCTGCTTCAAAATACGGAAGAGGTCTGCCCCCGAACTCGATATTCTTAAGGCGGCGTTTCTCGTTATTTTCATAGTCCTCTGTGCTTGACGGTTTATTATATCCTATTGCCTCCCAGGATGTGTTATGCAGAGTTATACCATGATAAACGAGTTCCCAGAGTGGTATCGCCCTGTCGCACATGGGATGCAACTTACCATACGTGTTATAATGCACAAGCAGAGCAAAATCCAGATTGCCTATATTAACATCATACCCTCCCTCAGAGCTGTATCCGCCGAAGAGATCCTTGCTCAGCTTCATCAGCTTGTCATTGACCTCCACCGCCTGCTTTCTGTTGAGAGGGTGTTTGTCGCTGTAGCACTTCCTCGGACAATGCACACTTACAACATCTATATAGTGAACCCCCTTAAATCCAAGGTCAGCAACCTGAGGCAGTATTTCCTTCGCCTGCTCATATGCGACAGCAGGGCACAGTCTGTACATACGTCCTCCACTCCACGCATTACGGTCGACAGACAAACTGCCGTCCTTGAGATGTATGATATCATCTTCATTCCACATAGATGCGATGGAGTATGCATCTGTACTGTTAGTATGACAGGTCATCTGGTAACCATTTTCCTGACCACGCCTGATTACTTCTCTGAGCTTCTCTTCTCCGCCAAGCTGAGGCTCTACAGGGAATGTATCGGGGAATCTGCCGTCGTGACCCTTCAGATTCCATCCTATCAGACAGAATTCCGCTTTCTCCACACCCTGACGCTTGAATTCATCAATAAGCTCTCCTAATCTCTCAAAGGTACAGCAAGGCAGCATCTCAGGTTCAGTTTCAATAGTCTGCTCGAGCACAGGCGTAGGTATAGGCTTCATACCCATCCTTATCCTGATATTGATTGAGTTTACTGCATATTCCAGCTGTTTGTTACCCTTTACTCTTTCCTTAAGGGGCACACACGCGCCACGGTCAATCTGATACTTGCGGTATCTTCTCGCCATACCGCTGTAGTTTGCATCCTTGCCCGTCAATGTGTGATACTCTACGCACACATCCTCGTATGCGCCGTCACCGTCTAATTTAAATCGGGGGTAGATATAATGTCTGCCACTCTTCACGCCGACTACTGTGTCATAATCGTATCTCATACCTGTAACAATCGCCGCAAAGCACATATCCTCTTTCTTAACACCGAAGAGTGCCATAGTGCTGTCCATTGAGATGAACTCATTATCTTCTTGCTTCTTAAAACTGCACAGCATATAATCGATATTTTCCTCAGGTTCACCGCGGGACGAAACCATATATCCGATTTCTGTCTCATCGGCATTACCATACTCTGGCATGAAGTCGAGATTGTATGTATCGGCGGGGATGTTTTCTTTCTTAATGGTAGCGGTTAAAACCCCGTTACTGTCGATTATCTCGACAGGTATCTTCTCTATGAGTTTACCACTCTCATCATAAGCATTTGCATAATACATTTCCATTACCTCCTTATTAATTCTGCTTCAAGTTTCCATTCTTCTCTCTTCCTGAATGGTGTTTTGAATTTCTTCCCGAGCACGCCCTTCTCCTCGAGATGGATATAGCACGCTATATCACACGCTCTACCGCAGATTGACGACTGATACGAATGAGTTATCGGCGGATAGAAATATGTGTGGGCAAGGATCTTTCTCGCCATCTCGGGCGTAACCTTTACCTCTCCCGACATTATCTCTGCTCTGTTATCAAAATTCTCATATGCGTCCGGAGGCATAAAGGGATTTTTCGACATATTGGCACCGCTATAGTATACGGCACATTGCCACGGCTCTGTATTGCCATCAGCATCTATTGCTTTACCGGGACAGGCTGCCGCGCATTTGCCGCAGTTGTCGCAGAGATGAGGCTCAATCATTTTCGTCTCATCCAGTTCTGCATCCGTCAGTATAAAGCAGTAGCGCACCATCGGTCCGAAATCGTCTGTGAGAAGTGTATTATGAAAGCTTTTCTCGCCAAGACCGCACTTAACTGCAGTATCAAGGAAATTCATCTGTGTTTCTGCGGTCACACCTCTGTATATGGCATCATAGGACACCTCGGGATTGATACTGTCCTCATCAGCCATTATCTGCTGATGACGTCTCTGTGGGAGTGCGATGAATCCGTTCTCCTCTATCATCATCGCCACCCTCAGCATTGCCATAGGCATAATGGTTTCTTCCATATTCTCCACCGCCATAGTGGTGAACTGATGATATGTAGTACCCTCTTCAATTCCTCTGTATACACCACGCAATATGCGGAATGCAAGGCCAATCACCGTTCTGGTCTCAGGCATAATCCTGAATATCGGATTATCCTCTCCGAAACGTGCCGCCGGAGCAAAGCCCACGATATCGGCGCCGTTTGCTTTGGCGAGTTCTATGATTTTGTTCCTCATAAGCTATCCTCCCCTTTCAGATGTCTGTAACAGGCGATATCGCACTTGCGTCCGCACAGGCAGGGCATGTATCCCCACTGTGTCTTGGGCAGGAAATCAAGTTCCCTGTAAATCTCTCGTGCAGAATCGGCATCAAATCTCTTATCACCATTTAATATCGCATCTCTGTCGGGATTATCCTTTAAAAATTCATCAGTAATGAAAGGATTCGACTTATGCGCTCCCTTATAGTAAACACTGCACTGCCATGTATCAAGTCCGTTAACGTCTATTGCATTACCCGGACAGGCTGCCGCACACGCACCGCACTTGTCACAGATACTCTCTGTAAGCGCCTCGTCTGTCTCAAGCGGCATATCGGTTATGATAAAGCAGTATCGCATAAACGGTCCGTATTCCCTATTTATAATCTTGCCTGAAATCCCCGGTTCACCGAGACCGCAAGTCCTTGCCGCCTTGCCGAAGTCTATTATAATATCAGGAACCGGCTTCCCCTCCTCCACTGCTTCAGCGTGGATAAGTTCATACGTATCCACAACCTCGGGTGTGGTAGACTTGTCTCCCTTTATCTTCAATGTATGAACAGGCTTCTGAAGGCACGCGTCATAGCCCTCATTCTCTATAATACCGCCCATCTTAAGCAGAAATATCTCAGCCATCTCCTCATCGAGATATTTTACTCCCATAGTGGTATATGTATACACCTGCGAGCCTCTGTCCATAGCCTTATAAAGACCCTTCGGCACAGCAAAGCCGAATCCGATAATCGCTTTGGCGTTGGGGAGTATCATCCTCGGGTCACGTTGTGGATTATCCTCATCATATACCTTACCTATACCGCAGACAGTCGCACCGAGTTCACGTGCCTTCTGCTTTATATATTCAGCTGTCATCAAACGCACCTCTTCTCTGTATTATCCTTGCTAGTGTTACTGTTCTCCACTACCATAACAGTAGTGGTTTCCGATACGACGATATTGTGCCACTCGCCCTTGCGGATATTGTAAATCTTACCCATCTCCATCTTATAAGGCACACCGCCAGCATAGAGCACAGCCTCACCCTCGAGCAATATGAAAGCCTCGTCGGTCAGCATATGTCGCTCCTCCATACAGAATTCCTTAAATCTCTCACTGTAGCGGAGAAGTCCTATCTTCCAGCCTTCAAATTCATGTACCACCTTAAAATCCTCACCGTGAAATTCAAGTATATCCATTATCTGTCGAGCCTCCACGCTTTCTTGGTTCTAAGAGGTTCTCTGAATCTGCCCTCCATGCATCCGCCTTTCTTCTCGAGCATAGATACACATGCTCTTATGCAGCCACCGCATTTTGCCATATTGTAACCGACAAAGTTTGGCAGATAGTTCTGCAGAGCGGCATAAACCTTGACTATTTCTTCTTCGTTTGCCTCGATATCGGTGCCTTCCATAAGGTTGAGGTCACCGTTCTCATTCGCATCCCAGACCTCTTTGGGTACGAATGGATTGTAATATCTGCCTGCATGAGTGTAGAATGCGTAGCAGCGCCACATATCTATATCTCCCCACTCAATAGTCTTGCCGTCGAGATTAATCGTAACCGCCTTCCCCGAATCAAGTGACGGTATGCATCCGCCCGGGCACTCCCTCACACACGCACCACATCTGCGGCAGAGAGGTTCACCGCTGTACATCTCGTCATATTCATCGACTTCTGCATCAGTGAATATAAAAGCAACCCTCTGTAACGGTCCGAATTCAGGAGTCAGCAGCATCTTGCTCCAGCCTATCTCACCGAGCCCGCAGGCAACCGCCGCAATTCTGAATTGTACGAGCAGGTCAGGAAGTCGGAGGCCAAGCGG
>JAZUBN010000131.1:0-4391 GCA_045638565.1 Oscillospiraceae bacterium
TAAGCTCAACTGCGCACAGATCACATTCCTTGCTGCAAATGAAGCATGGGGCCTTGGCAAGGATGGCAACGAAGATATGCTCAAAGGTTTTGGCGGCGGCCTGATGGTCGGCATCGTATGCGGTGTTATAACAGGCGGCATTGCAGCTCTCGGCTATAAATATTCAGGTAAAATGCTCCGCGAAAAGGTCAAGCTCTTTATCGAAATGACACGTGAAAAATGCGGAAGCGAAAACTGCGTCCCTCTCAAGGAAAGATATCGCACAGAGGAAGAAGGCTGCGCTCCTACAATGCGTGTTATCGCTCAGATTCTCGATGAAGTCGATGCAGCTGAAATCGTAATCGAAGAAGAATAATTTCATATAATAAAAAGGAAGGTCATACAGGCCTTCCTTTTTGTTTGACTTTATTTTGCTCCTATGGTATGATTAGTATAACTAATCATACTTTTTGAAAGGACAATATTATGAAACATCATGAAGATAAATTTGCGTGGACAGTTAAAATAGGCGAAAAGGGTCAGTTTGTAATTCCGAAGGAGGCGAGAGATATGTTTAACCTCCATCCGGGTGATACAATAATCGTTTTAGGAGACAGCAAGCGTGGTCTTGCCATACTTCCGAAGGAAGCACAGAAGGAGTATATAAGCCGCATTTTTGACGAATTGGAGAAATAAAATGGCTAAAATCGTATTTTTCTGCATTCCCGCACACGGACATACAAATCCTACATTGGGTGTTGTCAGTGAGCTTGTAAATCGTGGTCATAAGGTCTGGTATTATTCTTATGAGATGATGCGTGATAAAATCGAAGCGACAGGAGCCACATTTATTCCGTGCGATAAATATGACAGCGAAATGAAACTGAGCAAGGCTGAAGCGGCGAAAATCGGCAAGGATTTGGCGCTTTCAACCAAGGTGCTTGTCGATACAACTCTTGCCTTGGATGAGATGGTGTGCAATCACATGGCAGATATCCGCCCTGACTGTATTGTCGCAGATTCGATGGCTGTGTGGGGAAAATCGGCAGCTAAAAAGCTTGGCATCCCATTCATTTCGTCGACGACTACTTTTGCATTCAATAAGGAATCGTCAAAAATAATGAAGCGAAGCTTTGAAGATCTGATTTCAATGATTTTTGCTATGCCGAAGGTCAATAAGCAGATAAAGCGTCTGAAGAATGCTGGTTATCCTGTGAAATCCATTCTCGATATAATTGCCAATGACGAAAATACTGACACGATAGTCTACACTTCACCTGAGTTTCAGCCTTGTGCCGACACTTTCAGTGAAAAATATGCCTTTGTAGGTCCAATCCTGCGCGAGGCACAAAGAGAAATTGAGAAGACGAAGGATAAGCTCGTCTATATTTCTATGGGCACCGTCAACAACAATATGCTTACACTATATAAAGAATGCATAGCAGCTTTTGCGGACAAGGACATTCAGGTGATAATTTCAGCAGGGCAGGACACCGACATTGCAAAAATGGGCGAATTGCCGCAGAATATCGAAGTTTATCATAGCGTCGACCAGATTGCCGTATTGCAGAAAGCTGATGCTTTCGTCACCCATTGCGGAATGAACAGTGTCAGCGAGGCATTGTATTTTGGGGTCCCTCTTGCTATGCTTCCTGTAACAAACGAGCAGAAAGGGGTATGTGAAAGAGTGCTCCAGCTTGAAGCAGGCATAAAAGCCGATGAAAATGATATTTATTCTGCTGCTAAAGCATTACTTTACGATGAAAAGTATCGTAAAAATGCCATTGAGATAGCTGAAAGCTTCAGAAAATGCAGCGGCGCAAAGGGGGCGGCTGACAAGATAGAGCAGGTCTGCCGTAAAAGTATATAATTATGAAAAATATTCAAAAAATCTTAAAAAAGCAGTAGCAAATTTATGAATGATGTGTTATAATCAAAATACAATGGAGGACAAGGGGTATGAAACGTAAACTTATTTTTTGTCTTATCCTGGTATTTCTGGTGGGGAGCATTTCGGTAAGCGCAGTAAATCCGCTGATATTCACAGCGATAAATGACGTTATCCAGCTTGCCCCAACGCCAAATAATGTCCCGATCCGTTCGGGAGGCACTGTTTTTGTATTGCCGGAAACCTTTACAAGACTTCTCGGTATAAAAAGCATATATAATTCCAGCCTCGATAAGCTGATTCTTTACAGAAACGACCGCAATATCGCATTTGACCTTAAAAATGGCTCTGCGATGGACGAAAGCGGAAATACTGTGACAGCGGCTATAAGAAGAGGCGGAAAGATTTATGTACCTGCCAAGGTGGTCTGCAATAAGTTTTCTCTCAATTATTCATATATTTCGGCTTCCTCTCTCGGTGGAGTAGTTCGTATCAACGATGGCAGTCCTGCCTATGACGATGCATTCTTCCTTGAGAAAAATGCTGAAACCATGCGTAATCTCTATATTTCGTATAACAGAAGCTATATGAACAGTGAGCCTGATGTGCCCGATGAGCCTGATGTGCCGATTATCAATAACACACAGACGAGAAGAAATATTTCTCTTGCGGTAAAATGCACAGACGGTGCCCAGATTGATAATATGCTGGCACAGCTCGAGGCGAGAAATATGAAGGCGGCCATATATATCGATGAACAGACTGCACTTGACGGTGAGACTGTCCGCAAGATATATGTAAGCGGCAACACCCTCGGTATCATATGGGAAGGTGACATAGCTAAGGTAGAGAATGTCAATTCCATCATCAGAAATCAGACAATGACAAAATCCAATATGGTCCTCTTTGAAAAGGCTGATGAAATGTCAGATGAGCTTGAAAAAGAGCTGAATGACAAGGGTTATAAAGCCCATTCCGCCACATATAATGTGTCGGGTAAATATCAGACAATAGTGGCAAATGTGAAGAATCACATCACTAAGCGTACGTTTGCAAGACTTGCTTTCGGCGTCAATGAGGACAGCGTGAGAGCGCTTGATAATCTCACATCTTATTTCAGACAAAATAACTGTACTGTCTCGGCAGTCTCGTTTTTTGATTAAAAAATAATTTAATTTATGGAGGATACAAATATGCTCGGTAAAATCGCTTATGAAGCTATCGAAAAAGTACGTCCAGACTTAGACAAGATCCGTCTTGATATGTGGAACAGCCCAGAAATCGCATATCGCGAATACAAGGCTTGTGACTGGATCGCAAAATATATGGAAGAACAGGGCTTTACTGTTGAAGTAGGCGCTGGCGGCGTTCCAACAGCTGTCAAGGCTGTATGGGGCAAGGGCCACCCAATCATCGGTCTCCTCGGTGAACTCGATGCTCTTCCAGGCATGAGCCAGAAGGTTTGCGCTGAAAAGGATCCTGTTGAAGCAGGCGCTCCAGGTCAGGCTTGCGGCCATAACCTCCTCGCTGTTGCTCATATGGGCGGCGCAATCGGTCTTAAGGCTGAGCTCGAAGCTTCCGGCAAGGAAGGCACAATCATCTACTACGGCTGCCCAGCTGAAGAAGTTCTTACAGGTAAGGGCTTTATGGCTCGCGGCGGCGCATTCGATGAACTCGATATGTGTATCGCATTCCATCCATCCGCAATGAACTCCACAGGTCTTTCTGTTTCCAACGGTCTTAACTCCGCAGTATTCAACTTCAAGGGCATCACAGCTCACGCAGGCGGCGACCCATACAACGGCAGATCCGCTCTCGACGCAGTTGAACTTATGAACGTCGGCGCAAACTACCTCCGTGAACATGTAAAGACAGACGTACGTATTCACTACGTTATCACAAACGGCGGTATGGCTCCAAACATCGTTCCTGACAGAGCTTCTGTATGGTACTATGTACGTGCTCCAAAGAGAGAACTTGTAAATGAAGTTTATGACAGACTTGTTAAGGTTGCTAAGGGCGCTGCTATGATGACAGAAACAGAAGTTGAAATCGACTTCAAGGGCGGCTGCTATGAAACAATGAACAATAAGGTTCTCGTAAATGTAATGTATGACTGCCTCCACGAAATTCCATACGATGAATGGACAGCAGAAGAAATCGCATTTGCAAAGTCCCTCAACGAAGCATCCGAACCAAACTGGACACAGCGTATCGAAATGACAGGCCTCACACGTAACGATCACCTCTTCACAGGCGTTGCTCCAATCCGCGGCGGTTCCGGCGGCGGCTCCACAGACGTTGGTGACGTTCAGCACATCTGCCCAGGCGTATTCTTCAATACAGCTTGCTACGCTCTCGGCGTTCCTGGCCACAGCTGGCAAATCACAGCTTCCACAGGTTCTTCCATCGGTGAAAAGGGTATGACACACGCAGCACGCGCTATGGCTCTCTGCGCACTCAAGGTCATCGAAAATCCTGAAATCCTCAAGGAAGCAAAGGCAGAATTCGACGAAGCAATGGG
>JAZUBN010000132.1:0-8924 GCA_045638565.1 Oscillospiraceae bacterium
CTACACATTATTCTTGCCTCCCTCTGACGAGGGAGGGGGACCGCTTGCGGTGGAAGGAGAGAAACCTATCCAATGTGACTTGTCGCACCTCAATTATTCACTCTTCATTTTTCACTATTCACCATTCATTTATCATTGCTCCCCCTGATATGATTATATCGTATCACCTTATTGCGAAATGTACAAACTTGACAGTTTCGCGTGATTACACGTATGTATCATTTTCCATTATAATACTCTGCGGCATTAGATAACGACAAAAAACCTCTGTCCTGATTCGCCATATCATCACATCAAATTACAATTTTTCCCTTATTTTATTTGCCCTTAAATCACCCATTTTATTTGCTTTTTTTCCAATTTTATGTTATAATATATAAGGTATAATCTCTCTTTTATGAAATGGAGTTCACAATAAATGGCAGACACCAAAAAATCAACAACAAGTACGAAAAAGAGCACAGAAACAAAGAAAAAAACTGCTCCGAATGCCGCCCAGATGGCAGCACGCCGTCAGATGTGGGGCGCAGGCTATCTTTTCTTCGCCTTTCTGCTTCTGCTCTCCCTCTTCGGAATCGAAGGCTTCGTCCTCGATTTCTTCCGTGACATATCAGCAGGTCTCACCGGCATAGGATTTTTCATCCTTCCGTTCGCCATGATTTTCTCGGGAATCACCCTTATCCGCAAGCGCAAAGGCAAGGCACGCAAAACTGTCGCCCTCACAATGCTGCTCCCTCTCGTTCTCGGTATAATCGGCCACGTATTTTCGGCAGGCAGCGAAATTTCTGCCACAGCGCTGGGCGAGCTCTGGGACACGGGTCTTGAATACAAGAGCGGCGGTGTTCTTTCGGGTATGATAGGCGCAGGCCTTTCCCTCGCCATCTCCCCAATAGGCGCAGGCGTTCTTTCCATCCTCGTCTTTGCATTCATTTTCATGCTGGCATTCAACATCCATATGGATCAGATTGTGGAAAAAGTCAAGGATATCCGCCTCCCGCAGGAGCCTGATGATCCTGAGCCAGAGCCAAAGCCTGTGCGTGAGCCTGTACCAAGCCTCCCTAAAAAGGGCGGCAAGCGTATCGATATCGCCCTCGACGGCGAAGAACGCGAAAAGCCAAAGCGCGGACAGGCTATCGATATTGCCCCTCCTAACGTAAAGACTCCTGCCGAGTTCCTCGCAGGCAAGGACGAGCCTAAAAAGGGCGTGGAGGTTTCCCAGCCTGAAGAGGACGAGCTTGACGTATTCGACGATGATTACATCTCCGATTACGATTACCCGAAACAGACCGACGGTCTTATGCTGGCAAGCGAGGAAAACGACGGCATTATCCGCGAGGAAAAGCAAAAGGAAGAAAAGGAGCATAAGCTCAGCTTAAACGATCTTCTTCCATGGAAAAAAGAGCCTAAGAATGAAGAACCTGTCATTATAAAATCTGAAGAAGAAACCACAGAGCCGGAGGACGATGCCCCTCTTGCAGACCGCTATGACGCTGTCAAGCCAAAGCATGAAGGTCCTGTTGAAATCACTCCTCGCAAGGCAGAGACGGTTTCCATCGCTCCATCCATCACAGGCACAGCGCCAAAGCTTCCTGAAGGCGTGGCAAAGCTCAGCAAAAACGATGTTGCCGAAGGCACAAATCAGGTGATGAGCGAAATTGAGGAAATGATGAACAAGCATAACGCTTCGGACGTCAGAGAATATCTCTATCCGCCTGTCAGCCTTCTCAAGAGAAGTGAGCCTGTATCATCCGACGTTGCAAAGGAAACAAAGCTCCTTGCAGACAGACTTGTGGACACACTCCTCTCCTTCGGCATCGACAGTAATGTTGTCGGCGTTACACGCGGTCCTACCGTCACACGTTACGAGCTGACACTTCAGCGCGGCACAAAGTTCTCCCGTGTATCCAATCTTTCGGAAGACATCGCTCTCGCATTGGGCGCCCAGTCGATCCGAATTTCCACAATTCCTGACAAGCTGGCAATCGGTATTGAAGTGCCGAACTCCCAGCAGCAGACTGTCACAATCCGTGACATCATCGACTCAAACGAATTCAGAAATCACAAATCAAAAATCTGCTTCCCTGTAGGCAAGGATATTGCCAACAAGAGCGTTATCGGCGATATCGGCAAGATGCCGCATATGCTTATCGCAGGTACAACAGGCTCCGGTAAGTCGGTGTGCATCAATTCCATCCTTATCAGCCTGCTTTATAAATCAAGCCCTGAGGAAGTACGCCTTATCATGATCGACCCTAAGATGATCGAACTCGGCGTATATAACGGCATTCCTCATCTGCTCATCCCTGTCGTCACCGACCCTAAGAAGGCTTCGGGCGCTCTCAACTGGGCGGTAAGCGAAATGATGCGCCGTTATAAGCTGCTTTCCGATATGGGTGTAAGAGACCTTGCTTCCTATAACGAGGAAATCAAGGCAAGAGGCGAAGGCGAAACATTACCTCAGATTGTCATCGTCATCGACGAACTTGCCGACCTTATGTTTGTTGCGGCTCGTGAAGTTGAAGAAGCTATCGCAAGAATCGCACAGATGGCACGAGCAGCCGGTATGCATCTCATCATCGCAACACAGCGTCCTTCTGCCGATATCATCACAGGTATCATGAAGGCGAATATCCCGTCCCGTGTGGCTTTTGCCGTTGCATCCCAGATTGAAAGCCGAATCATCCTCGATACACCGGGCGCTGAAAAGCTTATCGGTAAGGGCGATATGCTCTATGCCCCTCTCGGTCTGCCAAAGCCAATGCGTGTTCAGGGCTGTTTCATCACGACAGCCGAAGTTGAATCTGTCGTTGAGTTTATAAAGAAGACTTCCACATCCGATTATAAGAGCGACATCATCGAGCACATCGAGCACGCTGCCGAAAACACAGGCAAGGGCGGCTCGGGCGGTGCGACTACGGGCGGCGACCCTGATGATGACGATCCACTGATGGACGAAGCAATCTCCATCGTTGTGGGCACAGGTCAGGCAAGCACATCAATGCTTCAGCGCAAGCTCAAGCTGGGCTATTCAAGAGCCTCTCGTCTTATCGACCAGATGGAAGAACGCGGCATCGTAGGGCCATTCGAAGGCTCAAAACCTCGCCAGGTACTTATTACAAAGCAGGAATGGCAGGAAATGATGGTACGCAAACACGATATATAAGTAATAACACATAAACCTTGTATACATAGAAAAGGAATAAATTACCATGAGTGATTACAAGAAACAGGACCTTCATTTTTCCGATCAGAAAATCGTCACGGTCAATCTTGAACGTGAAATGAAGAAATCCTTCATCGATTACGCAATGAGCGTTATCGTATCCCGCGCCCTTCCTGATGCGCGCGACGGCTTAAAGCCTGTACACAGACGTATTCTCTACGCTATGTACGAAGACAAGCTCACACACGACAGACCATATCGCAAGTCGGCGACTACTGTTGGTAACGTGCTCGGCCGTTACCATCCACACGGCGACGCCTCTGTTTACGATGCTATGGTACGTCTTGCGCAGGACTTCTCCATGCGCTATATGCTCATCGACGGCCACGGTAACTTCGGCTCTGTCGATGGCGACCCACCTGCTGCTTACCGTTATACAGAAGCAAGAATGTCAAAGCTTGCCAGCGAAATGCTGACAGATATCGAAAAGGAAACTGTCGATTTCCAGCCTAACTTTGATGATAAGATGCAGGAGCCTTCTGTTCTCCCATCCCGTTTCCCTAACCTTCTGGTCAACGGCGCTATGGGTATTGCTGTCGGTATGGCAACTAACATCCCACCTCACAATCTTGGCGAAGTCATCGATGCAGTATGCTACCTCATCGACCATCCTGAGGCTACAACAGACGACCTCTGCCAGATTGTCAAGGGTCCAGACTTCCCTACAGGCGCTCTCATTCTCGGCAAGAGCGGCATCAGAGCGGCTTACCACACAGGTAAGGGCAAGATTCAGGTGCGCTCCAAGTGTGAAATCGAAGAATGGAACAACGGCAGATACCGTATCATCGTTACAGAAATCCCTTATATGGTCAATAAGGCACGCCTTATCGAGCATATTTCCGAGCTTCACAGAGACAAGCGCATCGAAGGCATCACAGACCTCCGTGACGAAAGTGACCGCGAAGGTATGCGCATCGTAATCGAACTTCGCCGCGATGTAAATGCTCAGGTCGTTCTCAATCAGCTCTTCCAGTATACAGACCTCCAGAGCACATTCTCTGTAAATATGCTGGCTCTTGTAAATAACCAGCCAAAGATTCTCACACTCCGTGAAATGCTGGACACATATCTCGACCATCAGTTCAAGGTTGTCACACGCAGAACAGAGCACGACCTTAAGAAGGCTCGTGAACGCGCTCACATCCTGGAAGGTCTCAAGATTGCCTGCGATAACATCGACGAAGTAATCCACATCATCCGCACAAGCTACGATGATGCCAAGGCTCGCCTTATGGAACGCTTCGGTCTTTCGGAAGTTCAGGCTCAGTCGATCCTCGATATGCGTCTTGGTCGTCTGCAGGGTCTTGAAGTTGAAAAGATTCAGAACGAACTGGATATGCTCCTTAAGAAGATCGATGAATACATCGAAATTCTCTCCAATCCTAAGTTCATCTACGATATCGTCAAGACAGAAATCACAGAAATCAAGGAAAAGTTCGCTGACGAAAGACGCACAGAAATCTCCTTCGTCGAAAATGACCTTGATATCGAAGATCTTATCGAAGAAGAACAGAGTGTATTCACTCTTACAAATATGGGTTATATCAAGCGTGTTCCTGCTTCCACATACCGCGCTCAGCGCAGAGGCGGACGTGGTGTAACAGGTATGACAACACGTGAAGAGGACATGACAAAGACTGTATTTACAGCCTCCACCCACGATTACATCCTCTTCTTTACAAACTTCGGACGTATTTTCAAGCTTAAGGGCTATCATGTTCCTGAAAGCTCACGAAACGCAAAGGGTACAAACCTTGTAAACCTCCTTCAGCTCGATACAGATGAAAGCGTTTCCGCAATGATAAATGTGCCTGAATTCGTTCCTGACAGATACGTATTCTTCGCTACAAAGAAGGGTATCGTAAAGCGTATCGCTCTCGATGCTCTCAACACAGCACGTAAGGGCGGTATTCGCTGCATCGGCATTGATGAAGATGACGAAGTTATCGGCGTACGTCTCACAACAGGCTCCGACAAGGTTCTTCTCGCTGCAAGAAGCGGCAGAATGATTCGCTTTGATGAAAACGAAGTTCGTCCTATGGGCCGTGAAGCTTACGGTGTACGCGGTATCAAGCTGGGCGAAGACGATTATCTCGTTGACGTAGCCTGCGATTCTGACGGCTCTCAGGTGCTTACAGTTACAGATAACGGCTATGGTAAGATTACACCTACCGAAGACTATACAGAGCACCACAGAGGCTCCACAGGCGTTACAGGCCATGCTGTTACAGACAAGACAGGTCCTGTCAAGGCTATCATGTGCGTAAACGGCGACGAAGACGTTATGATGATTGCATCCAACGGTGTCATCATCCGTACAGGCGTTGAAGCTATCAGAGTATGCGGCAGAGCATCTCAGGGTGTCCGTCTTATGCGTCTTGCCGACGATGTAAAGGTGATTTCCATTACACGCGCTCTCAAGGAAGACGAAGAAGATGTGAGCGAAACAACTGAAATCGCTGAAACTGCAGAAGCAGAAACAACAGAGGAATAGAAAATGTAGGGTGCGGTGCCCTCGACGCACCGCGGGAGCAGCAAGCGGCTCCCCTACGAAAGTTTCTCTGCCTCCCTTGCCTAAAGCGAGGTGGACCGCTTTAGCGGTGGAGGGATTTGGCATCCTCCAATCCATTACAATATGTAATTTATAAATTAAAATATACGCAGGATAATCATTCCTGCGGGAATCAGGAGAAAAATATTATGCTTATCAAACAGATCATTGAAGTTTTTGACCTTCTCGATGACGCAAACGTAACCGGTCAGAAGGTAAAGGATTACCTCCTTTCCATTCGCCCTGAAACAGAAATCGTGGTTAAGCCTCTCGTTGGCCCTAAGGGTGTTACAGACATGATCAAGATCTGGATCCCAGGTACAAACGGCAAGAAGAACGGCGGCACAGCTCCAACACTCGGTCTCCTCGGCAGACTCGGCGGTATCGGCGCTCGCCCAGAAATGATCGGCTTCGTATCCGATGGTGACGGTGCTCTCGTAGCTATCACACTTGCATCCAAGATTCTCGATATGCAGAACAAGGGCGATTTCCTCCCAGGTGACGTATTCATCTCCACACATATCTGCCCTAACGCTCCAACTTCTCCACACTACCCTGTTCCATTCATGGGCTCCCCAGTAAATATGGCTCAGGTTAACGCAGAAGAAGTTACACCTGAACTTGATGGTATCCTCTCTGTTGACACAACAAAGGGCAACCGCATCTTCAACCACCGCGGCTTCGCTATCTCCCCAACAGTTAAGCAGGGCTACATCCTCAGAACAAGTGAAGACCTTCTCGACATTATGTCCACAACAACAGGCGAACTTCCAAAGGTATTCGCTCTCACAACTCAGGATATCACACCATACGGCAACGACCTTTACCACCTCAATTCCATTCTCCAGCCAGCAACTGCAACAGACGCTCCTGTTGTCGGCGTAGCTATCACAGCTCAGACAATGGTAGCAGGCTGTGCTTCCGGCGCAAGCCACTTCACAGATTGTGAAGAAGCAGCACGCTTCATGCTCGAAGTTGCAAAGCGCTTCGGTGCAGGCACTTGCCAGCTTTACGACAAGGAAGAATGGGAAAAGATCCAGGAAAAGTACGGCTCCATGGCTCACCTCCAGAAATTGCATAAGTAATTGTCGCTTCGCTCTCGCCATTGAGCAGGCTCAATGCGGTCCCCGATTTTCCAAGTCTCTCCGACTATGGAAGATGTCATACTTTCAGCGAAATGAATTCGCAGAAAGCGGAAAATATAGATGCTTCATATAAGAAGCTATTGTGTCTGCGACGCTATTAAATAAAGCAGATAAAATCAAAAGCCACCCAAACGGGTGGCTTTATTTATGTGAATTCAATTGTATTATGGTGCAAGGGGCAGAAAAGCCTGCCTTGTGCAAAGGGAGGGGACCACCGAACGGTGGTGGAGGGATTGTTACTCATCAATCGTGCTGATGGCACACCACACTTCTTCACTTTTCACTCTTATTTATTACTTTCTCACCAATCAAAAAGCACCTCCGAAGAGGTGCTTTTCTTCTATTTTACAGCTTTTTCTTTTCTATACTTTCCAACGTACGCAAAGCCTATCACTGTTGCCACAACGAAGGCTGCAGCTGCAAGAATGAATGGATACATAGGATTTGCCTCGTAGATAAGACCTGCGAACAATGCGCCGAAAATGCCGCCGAGCGATGTCATGGACTGATAGAAGCCCATTACCTGATTGCTGTTTTCAGGTGTTGTACGCATGGAGGTCATTGTCTGGAGAAGCGGAAGTCTTACAGCGTTGATACTGAAGAAGAGAACATCGCAGATGATTGTGATGGAAAGTTCTCTGAATGTGAGAAGAATCAGAAGGAATGCTGTCTGTGCATACATGATCCACATAAAGCTCTTGTTTGTGTCGGTTTTCTTCTGCATCCACATACAAAGTGTAGAGTTAAAAATAAGGCTGAGAGCCGCGATAGCCGCCTTGATAGTGCCGTTATACATGGAACCCATATTGAACTGGTCCTTGATGTAATAGTTGAAGCACTGTTCAAAGGAGTTCTGACCAACGCCTGCGATAGCAACCATTGCAAAAATGAGAAGAAGCATTGGTGTCATAAAGCTCTTTGCCGCCATAAATGCCGCAAAAGGATTTGCATCCTTTACAGAGAGCTTCTTTTCAGGAATGTGCTTATACTTTGTATCGTCTTCGCAGAGGATGTAGAACAAAACGCCTGTGCCTGCGAGAACGATAATCTGGCAAATGAATGCGAATTCTACCGAAACCACGCCCATGATACCGCCGAGGAAGTAACCGACTGCGCCGCAGACATTCTGCACTGTGACCATAAGAGTGAGATTTTTACCGCGAAGATCAGGATGGGATGTGTTGATAACATAGTTGGAGAAGGCTGTGAAAACGCCGCCTGTGAAAATACCTGCGAACATTCTGCCGCCAACGACCATAACTTCTGTTGTAGCTGCGCCGAAAATCATCTGACCGACAGCATAACCGAGGCTGCAGATGAGGATAACACGCTTTGTAGGAATATAAGCGCAAAGCTTGCCCCAGAATGGAGAGAAAAGGAAGTTGGATGTCATCATAGCTGCAAGAGCTACGCCAAACATCGAGCTGTCAAGACCTCTTTCGACGATAAGGGTAGGTGTGACAGGGTGTGCAAAGCTTGCCGCCGCATTGAACCCCATCAGGATAATGAGGAAGATTGTAAATTTGCTGTTTTTCTTCATTTCATTGCCTTTCTTTACTTTTTTATTCTGTAAAAATTATACACCTTCCGGCATTATTTTGCAAGTTTTTGCATAGAAAAAGTGTGGAAATATTGTATATTTTGTAGGCTTCTACTCTCGCTATCCCGCTTGCTCACACGACAAAAAAGGCTGTGACCGAAGTCACAGCCTTTGATTTGTTTAGGTAAACTATTATTAACTCTGACTAAGAATTAGTCTTCGTAAACAACAGCCTGGTGGTAGTAACGGGAACCTGTCTTGTACATGATTACGCCGTCAACGCCCTTCTTCATACCTGCAACGTATGTCTGCTGGAGAAGTGGGATCCATGGGGATTCTTCCATGAGCTTAGCCTGGATATCCTTGTAGAGCTGGTTACGCTTTTCTGTATCGAATTCGCCACGTGCTTCTTCGATCATAGCGTCAACTTCTGGGTTGGAGTACCAGCCACGGTTACCTGTAGCA
>JAZUBN010000133.1:0-4115 GCA_045638565.1 Oscillospiraceae bacterium
TGAGTTTCTTCGGCGGTATCGGCGGCGCAGCAAGAAACGGTATTCTCGTCAAGGGCGGCAACTATCTTGAAGCACTCAACAATGTAACAACATTCGTATTTGATAAGACAGGTACTCTCACAGAAGGTAAGTTCTCTGTAAGCTCTGTCAAGACAAACGGCGTAAGTGAAGATGAAGTAGTAAAGAATGCGGCTATCTGTGAAAAGCATTCCAACCACCCAATCGCAGTTTCCATCAGAGAATACTTCGGTAATAAGGAAATCGAAGACTATCACATTGAAGAAATCGCAGGTCAGGGTATCAAGGCAACTAAGGGCGAAGAAACTCTCCTTGCAGGTAACATCCGTCTTATGGAAACATTCTCTGTTAAGGCTGATGAAATCAAGGACGGCTCTACAGTTGTTTATGTTGCAAAGAATGGCAAGTTCCTCGGTGCTATCTCCATCAGCGATAACCTCAAGAAGGAAACAAAGGATGCTCTTAAGGAGCTTAAGGCTGAAGGCGTAAAGAATCTTGTTATGCTTACAGGTGACAGAGCAGAAGTTGCTCAGGTTATTGCAAATGAAATCGGCATCACAGATTATAAGGCAGAACTTATGCCACAGGATAAGGTTACAGCTGTCGAAGCTATCCTCAAGAATGCAAAGGGTAAGACAGTATTCGTAGGTGACGGTATCAACGATGCTCCTGTTCTTGCACGCGCAGACATCGGTATGGCAATGGGCGGTATCGGCTCTGATGCTGCTATCGAAGCTGCTGATATCGTAATCATGAATGACGACCTTAAGAAGCTTCCGCTCGCACTTCGCTGTGCAAAGAAGACAAGAAGTGTTGTAATGCAGAACATCATCTTTGCTCTCGGCACAAAGGCTCTCATCCTCATCCTCAGCGTATTTGGTATCACATCCATCTGGTTTGCTATCTTCGCTGACGTAGGCGTAGCGCTTATCGCTATCCTCAACGCAACAAGAGCACTCAAAGTAAAGTAATAAATAAAAAGATGCAGTCGCAAGGCTGCATCTTTTTTGCATAAAAATAAAGGGCATCCCATCGGAATGCCCTTTGATAATATTGTCTGAATTAACGATCGTGAAGAACCTGAGAAATAGTTGGTCTGTGGTATGGTGGGATGATGTAGTTGATGGAGAATGCGGAAAGTTCACCAATGATTGTATCGATAACACGATTGATTGCATATGCTGCGTATGTTTCAGCAGGTGTGTTCAGCATAAGGATGAAGAACATAACAGAACCGGACTGGATAGCGCCTGCTGCGTTGAAAATCTGAGCAACTACGATAAGACCGATAACACCGAAGAAGATGATAACTGTCTTTGCGACAGGGCTTGAAAAGCTCATAGCAGCAATGTAACAAAGTGTACCAAGAATAGCACCGAGAATTGTACCAGTCGAACGATTACCTACTGTGTTGCGGGATGAAGGTGTGTAGTTGTCCATTCCGAAAACTGCACCGATACAAGCAAATGTTGGGTTTCTGCCGATAAGGAAGTAAACGATTGCCACAAGGCTGGTGGCAATAGCTGTCTTAATGACACGCATGCCTATAGTTGGTTTTTTTAACATAATAATTACTCCTTGACTATGTATTTATAACATACATATATTATCGCATACTTTGACGAAATTTTCAAGCAATTTTCCAACAAATTTTAGTTGATTTTGTATGTTCGTGATGATATAATAATGTTAATAGAATGGGTATCTGTCTTTAAAACAAGTGAGGATGTCTATGTTTGATCTTTTAATAAAAAACGGTACTGTTATCACAGTAGATGAAAAACATACGATTTATAAAAATGGCTTTGTGGCTGTCAAAGGGGACAGAATTGTCCTCATGGGCGATATGGAATCTCTTGACGAAAATATCCCAGCTGAAAAAGTCATCGATGCAAAGGGTAATGCTGTGCTTCCTGGGCTTATCGATACTCACGGTCACGGCGGGCATTGCCTGACAAAAACATTGGGCGAGCATCTGGGTGACGGTTGGGAGCCTATGGCAGAAGGCATTTATCACAAGTTCTCCGACAATGAATTCTGGAGAGCGGAAGGTGCTCTTGCTGCTGCCGAAAGATTGAAATTCGGCGTGACAACAGGCGTTTCTATGATAGGCAATACAGTCCGTGTCGGCGACCTTGACGTTGTACAGAGCCATATCGAAGGTACACTTGAAACAGGTATCCGCCATGTGACGGGCGCAGGCTGCCCTAATCCTGTATGGAATAAGCCGGCAAGAAAATGGCATTCACTGAATGAATATACAGCCTATGAAGTAACTCCTGAAACTGCTTTTGATTTTACACCAAAAGCTCTTAAAGCCTTCAAAGGTAAGTATGACCGTTGTGATTTCATTGTTATGCCTTCAAGAATGGGCAGAAACAGAGAAAATCCTGATGAGCTCAATATAAGACAGAATAAGTTTATGTATCAGCTTTCTAAAGAGTTTGATACAGTAATTCATTCCCATTCATATGCAGGCGATATGCTCTTTATGATGGAAACATCCCCTGAAGTATTCGGGGCAAAGATGTTCCTTGCTCATTCAACAGGTATGAGCGAAAAGGAATGGGAAATAATGGCAAAGCACGATGTGTCTGTCTGTCACGGACCATCGACGAATGCCAACGTCAATGTCAGATGTCCTGCCGTTGAAATGCTTGAAAACGGTGTAAATGTTGTAATTGCAACAGACGGTACAGCACCGGACAGAAGCTTTGATCTTCTCAAGGATATAAAGCTGTTCAGCTTTTTACATAAAGGATTTTTCCACGATTCCAATATGCTCCATGCAGGTCTTGTCCTCGAAATGATTACAATTAGAGCGGCAAAGGCAATGGGTAAGGAAAAGGAAATCGGCTCACTTGAGGTGGGGAAGAAGGCGGATATTATAATTATCGACTGCCATCAGCCGCATCTCGCTCCATGGGGAGTTATGCCTGTGCAGAGAATCGTAAATCACGCAACAGGCGCAGACGTCAGCCATACTATCGTTGATGGTAAAGTTGTTATGGAAAACAGAAAACTGACATTGGCTGATGAAAATAAGATAATCAGCGACGCCGAAAAGGCATTTGATTTAATGTGCAAGCGCAGCGGAGTCCTCGACTACGCTATCAACAATGATAAACTTTGGCAAATAAAATAAATTATATTATATAAGGAGTGCATTATCATGTTCAAAGATTTAATGGACACAATTGGTTTTGTAACTAACTATGACAAGGAAGTCGGCGAAGCTATGAATCTCGAATTCAAGCGTCAGCAGAGAAATATCGAGCTTATCGCTTCCGAAAATATCGTTTCTCCAGCTGTTATGGCAGCTATGGGCAGCGTTCTTACAAACAAGTATGCTGAAGGCTACCCAGCAAAGAGATACTATGGCGGCTGCGAATTCGTTGACATCGTAGAAAATATTGCTATCGAAAGAGCTAAGAAGATTTTCGGTGCAGAACACGCTAACGTTCAGCCACACTCCGGTGCTCAGGCTAATATGGCTGTTTACTTCGCCCTCATCAACCCAGGTGATACAGTTCTCGGTATGAACCTTGCTCACGGCGGTCACCTCACACACGGTTCTCCAGTTAATATGAGTGGTAAGCTCTATAACTTCGTACCATACGGCGTAAATGATGATGGTTTCATCGATTACGAAGAACTTCGCAAGATCGCACTCGAATGTCAGCCAAAGCTCATCGTTGCAGGTGCATCTGCATACCCAAGAAAGATCGACTTCGAAAAGATCGGCGCTATTGCTAAGGAAGTTGGCGCATACTTCATGGTTGATATGGCTCACATCGCAGGTCTTGTTGCAACAGGCGCTCATATGTCTCCTGTTCCATACGCTGACGTTGTTACAACAACAACTCATAAGACACTCCGCGGTCCACGTGGCGGTATGATCCTCTGCAAGAAGGAACTTGCAAAGGCTATCGATAAGGCTGTATTCCCAGGTTCTCAGGGCGGCCCACTCGAACACGTTATCGCAGCTAAGGCAGTTTGCTTCGGTGAAGCTCTCTCTGAAGATTTCAAGAAGTACATCGATCAGGTTGTTAAGAACTGTGCAGCTCTTGCTGAAGCACTTATGGAAAAGGGCTTCA
>JAZUBN010000134.1:0-4772 GCA_045638565.1 Oscillospiraceae bacterium
TGTATAATATTTAATTATAGCATAGTAAAAACTAAAAATAAACCGCGTTTAAAGGGCATTTTAATGCAGAAAAATATTTTTTAAAAAATTTTAAAAATTTTTCAAAAAAAGTGTTGACATTTGATTATACCTGTGGTATTATAATCAAGCAGTCGCGAGAAAGCGACAAGCTAAGAAATTAGCTGGTGTAGCTCAGCCGGTAGAGCAGCTGATTTGTAATCAGCAGGTCGGGGGTTCAAGTCCGTCCACCAGCTCCAATATATGGGACATTTCCCGGGTGGCCAAAGGGGGCAGACTGTAAATCTGTTGTCTTTCCACTTCGGTGGTCCGAATCCACGATCTCCCACCAGCAAAAGACCTCGTTCGAAAGAACGAGGTCTTTTTGCAATTAAGTGCATCAGAAGATGCATTAAGTAGTATAAAGCCATGAAGTGTCCGGATGACATGAAGGCAGCTGCGGCTGCGGAGAGCGCTTCGCTTCATTCGAACGAAGTGAGTGCTTCATAGGGCGTATGCCTTACTTCATTTTTGCAAAGCAAATACTTCATTTACAAAGCTTTCGTTTTATGCTATTATTAAAATGAAAGAAGGTGTAGAAAATGCGTAACGATAAACTGTCGGTTAAATCAATGGATTTTGCTGTTGAAATAATAAATCTTGTCAAAATGCTTAAACAGAAGAAGGAAACTATTATTTCAAACCAGATAGGAAGAAGTGGAACATCTATTGGCGCAAATATTCGTGAAGCGCAGTATGCCCATGGTAAAGCCGACTTCATTTCGAAACTGCACATTGCACTTAAGGAAGCTAACGAAACAGGATATTGGCTTGAACTTCTGCGCAGAAGTGAATATATTGATGTGGAAGAATATAAAAGGCTTGATTCGATGTGTACAAGCATACGAGTCATGCTTATCGCTTCGCTGAATACTATAAAATCAAAATAACCCCTCACCGTTTGGTGAGGCTTTTTTATACCCTTGCCAACCATCTTCGGTAGTGATATAATTATTACATATTAAATAGTAAGGAGACTGAATATGAAGCTGAAACGCAGTTTGAGTCTTATTATATGCATTATTATGCTTATGTCGGCTATGCCGGTTATGGCGGCGGATACTATCTATGTTGTGCCTATCAATGTTATGGTGGGCGGCAAGGTCTTTCTGCCGACCGATGTCAATGGCAAAAACGTGCCTGTTTTCGCCTATAACGGCACAACTTACGCCCCACTCCGCGCCCTTGCCGAGGCTTATGGTCTTGAAGTGGGCTATAACGGCGAGAAAAATCTTGCCACTGTGGGCGGCACTCCGTCTGCCAATGGCGTGGTGAGCAAGGGCACAGCTCAGGCGCTGACCAAGGCGACAAATCTCAATGTCACACCTATCAATATCGAGGTCAACGGCTCGGTTTTCCAGCCTAAGGACGTAAACGGCAAAAACGTGCCTGTTTTCGCCTATAACGGCACAACTTACGCTCCACTTCGCGCTCTTGCCGAAGCTTATGGCTTAAGCGTAGGCTATGACGGAGCGAAAAATATGGCAACTGTCGACTTTGTCGACTTGAAAGGCATCGATTTCAAGACAATTCTTGCCGATGTGACCGCACAGCGCAAGGCTGAGTTTTCCACAAATCCTGACTACGGAACATACAAGAGCTTCCTCATTGATGACGATACAACAAAAGGCCTTCTCACATCAGCCGAAGTGAGTGCCCTTAAAAATACAAGCGACAGATGGGTTGAGTCTGTAACTTATGAACAGGCTGTGAGCGATGTGGACCTTCTTTTCCGCACTCTCCATGTGGGTTACGGCGCATATTACTACTTCGGCAAGGATGCCTATGATAAGGCTGAAGCGGAAGTTATGACATGGCTCAATGGCAGGAAAAATGTAAATGTCAGAGAGCTCACCGATGTGATACGCAAGAGCCTTGACTTTATGATGGATGCTCATTCCTATGTGGGTTACCGCCTTGATAACCTGGACGGTGTGCGTTATGAATATCATTATAATACATCCCAGCAGTTTGACAAGGACGAAAAGGGCTATTTCAAGGTTGTAAACGGCACACGATATGACTTTGTAAGCTTCTCTGACAGTAGGGTGAAAATGGAGCCGACACTCCTTGAAAACGGCAAAATCGTATATTCTCCTGTGCTTTTCTGCCCGAATAATCAGGCAAAGGCAATACAGCTTACCCTCAAAACAGCAAACGGCAATGTTACTGAAAATATCAGCTGGTCGGCTCCTGCTCAGTTTGATTCGACTCAGGATGTGAACTATGAATATATGGAAGAAAACAAAATCGCATATATTTCGGTTGCTTCCTTCCAGGACAGAAATAATAAGGCATATTATCAGCAGTTCTCACGCACAGGCGGTCAGGTGAAGGATTGCGAAGCCATTATCTTCGACCTCCGCGGCAATGGCGGCGGCAACGGTCAGCCTATGTATGAGTGGGTGCAGTATTTCACGGGCACATTCCCTCAGCTTCGTGAAGCGAGCGCAAACTGCGAGAATATTCTCAATTCGGGCGCAGCAAAGAGCACATTTAAGGACATACAGCTTAAAAAGGGCACATGGACTAAAAATAATATTCCTATCGTCGTGCTTATGGACGATGCCTGCGGCTCTGCGGGTGAAACGGCGCTCAATCTCCTCAAGGGGCTTGAAAATGTTATGGTTGTCGGCTCCAACTCGGGCGGATTCCAGCTTGGCGGCAATGCTGTTGATGTTCATCTCCCGAATACACATATCAGTGCGTCCATCGGCACACAGCTCCGCTTTATGTTTGAACTGAAGAATGTGGATTATGTGGGCTATGAGCCTGACGTGTGGTGCGACCCTGATAAGGTGCTCGATGGGGCATTCAATCTTATAGTAAATGCAGGCTATGCCGACGATGTAACTGTACTTCGCGAAAAAGTCAAGGATGTTATTGCCGAAAATGCTGAAAAAAGAGAGGAATACAGACCAAGCGGAACAAATTCGGACATCAGCCTTCAGCTTGGCGATATTACTGTTGTGCCAGGCAGTAATTTCGGAGCAGGCGGTCCGTGTATTGTGACTGTATTATATAAGAATGAGCCGTTTTCCAACTATGAGGTCTTTATTAAGGATACTTCAATCGCGACGGTTGCAAAGCGTCCGGACGGCAAGTTTGACCTTTTGGTAAAAAATGAAGGCGAGACTGAGATTATTATTCAGGGTGACAATTTCAGTGAAAGTTTCGGCTTAATGGGCAGAAAATAGACACAACAAAAGTCCGGGAATAATTCCCGGACTTTTTCTGTATCTATTAAATTAAGCTTTCTTTTTATCGACAAACTTTGCAGATGCTATGATAACTGCACCGATAACGATGAGGGTGCACGAAGCGGCGTACATAGCGCCGAGACCGAACATATCCTGCAGAACGCCGCCAACTACGTTGCCGAGAGTAGAGCCGATGCCGCTTGTCATCATACCGATGAGCGACTGCCCCATAACCTGATCGTCAGGAGCGAGATTATACATTACATAATATGTGACAACCGCTGTGATGAGGCCGTATGAAACGCTCTGGAAAAGCATACCAACAACAAGAACAGGGATGTTAGGGGCGAAGCAGACGATGAATGTACGGCAGATATAGCCGATACCGCCGATGGTGAAAAGTGTCATGGAATTATATTTCTTCATCCATTTTGCCGCCATAGCCATAACAGGCAGTTCGCTGAATGCCGAAGCGAAGGCCGCAACACCGAATGTAGCCGTTGAGCCGCCCAGACTTCTTACGATGTTAGGAAGATATGTGCCCAGCATTGCGCTTGCCATAGTACATACGGCAAAGCCGAGAAGCACAAGGAAATAACTGCGGTATGTCTTGATGATATGGCCGACAGAAACACTCTTTTTGCCCTCTGCCGCTCTCATTCTTACTTCAGGCATTGTGTGCATAAGAATGAACATCATAAGTGTGAAAACCGCAAAGCCGACAGCAAGGATTCTGGCATCGGTCATCTCAATAATTGAGCCGCCGAAAAGACTTGCAATCGCCCATGATGTACTGCCAAGACCTCGCGCAAGACCGAAATTGATATCTATTCCGCGGAGTGTATAGCCGCTGGCAATAAGCACAACGAAGGAGTTGGAGCAGACATACACCGAATACATCACGATATAAATGACCATAATAACGACAGGGGAAAGGTCCGTATATGCGATGAATGGGAAAGCTACAGCGATAAAGCCATATATAAGGTAAAGCATCTTGTGCGGAGAAAGCCATTCAAGCTTTGTCAGCAGAGAAGAAAACCAGCGGCTGAGGAATACCGACGAAACACAGCCGATGCCTGTGACTAAACCAATCTGTGTGTTGGATACCCCTTTGTACTGGAGAAAAACGGTGACAAATCCGCCTATGCAGCAGCCTACAAGGCAGAAGAGAAAATACAGGAGATTATACTTATTTTTAAGACTCATATCAGTAACCTCACTTTCGATTATATTATCTTATATAGTACAGTTTTTGTCAATGAATAAGTGGGGTAAAAAGACAGAAAAAATATTTTTTAAAAATTTTGAAAAAAGTGTTGACATTTGAAGATGGATGTGTTATTATATACAAGCACTCGAGAGAAACGGCAAAAATGCTGGTGTAGCTCAGCCGGTAGAGCAGCTGATTTGTAATCAGCAGGTCGGGGGTTCAAGTCCGCCCACCAGCTCCAATATATGGCAGATTTCCCGAGTGGCCAAAGGGGGCAGACTCTAAATCTGTTGTCTTTCGAC
>JAZUBN010000135.1:0-31456 GCA_045638565.1 Oscillospiraceae bacterium
GTATGCCACCAACAGGTGGTCTCGGCATTGGTATCGACCGTTGCGTAATGCTTCTCACAGGTTCCGATTCCATCCGTGACGTTATCCTCTTCCCAACAATGAAGCCTTAAAAAATACAGCACCAAGCGGACGTTTTTAATAAATGTCCGCTTTATGCGTGTTGGAATGATTTATAATAATACAAACAATGCCTTCCCCTTGAGGGGAAGGTGTCACACATCAGTGTGACGGATGAGGTGGTGCCGCAGGCATATTTAATCCATGCGAGGCACACATTTGCATTCCGCAATTTCAATTCATTCGATGCATAAACACACCATTTGACCTTATGAAATTATTCAGAAGAAAACGCCCGAAAAAGATAAGAAAGCCTGTGCGTGACCCACTTCAGGTCATCGCCTTCGGCTTTGCGCTTATAATTCTCATCGGAGCATTTGTGCTCACCCTGCCTGTTTCCTCAAGAACAGGACAGCCTACCAATTTCATAACAGCGCTGTTCACAGCCACAACTTCAACCTGCGTCACAGGTCTTGTTGTCGTGGACACTTTTACCCACTGGAGCTTTTTCGGTCAGTGCGTGATTCTCGTAATGATACAGATAGGCGGTATGGGCTTTATGCTTATGCTTGCCGCCCTGTCGATTTTCGTCGGCAGAAAGATAACCATCCGTGAGCGAGTGCTCATCGGCAAGTCGATAAGCCTTGACAGTATGTCGGGCATCGTAAGACTTTCCAAGCGAATCATAGGCAGTATGTTCTTTGTGGAAGGTTTCGGGGCTGTCATTCTCACCGTGCGTTTTCTCAAGGACTTCCCGCTGAAAACGGCAATATGGAAGGGTGTTTTCCATTCGGTATCGGCATTCTGCAATGCGGGTATCGACCTTCTCGGTGAAATCGGCGGACCTTTCTGCAGCCTCTCCCCTTATACAGGAGATTTTGCCGTTACGATGACGGTTGCCCTCCTTGTAATTCTTGGTGGTCTCGGCTTTTATGTATGGGATGATGTGCTTTCCTATAAAGAGGGCAGACGTCTCAGCCTCCATTCAAAGCTTGTTCTCACAACAACGACGGCGCTTCTCGTCGGCGGCACGATTTTCTATCTCATCGCCGAATGGAACAATCCGCTTACACTTCAGAATAAAAATATTTTCGATAAAATCCTTCTGTCCTTCTTCCAGTCGGCATCGACAAGAACGGCCGGCATGGACCAGCTCGGACAGGGCAATCTCACCCCTGCATCGACAGTCATGACAATGCTGCTTATGTTTATCGGCGGCTCGCCCGGCTCAACGGCAGGCGGTGTAAAAACTGTCACGGTCACATTGCTTATCCTGACAGCAATAAGCACTTTAAGAGGCAAAAACAGCATCGTCGTCTACGGCAGAAATCTTTCTTACAGATATGTGCTCGATGCGGTGACTATTATAATGGTAGGTGTTTTCTGTGTATTCGGCGGCACACTTATGCTCAGTATGATAGACGGAGTAGCCTTTGAAGAGGCAATGTTTGAATGTATGTCGGCATTCGCAACCGTGGGACTTTCCACAGGTATCACGCCTACTCTGTCGCCGCTTTCCCAGCTTCTGCTTATAGGAATGATGTATATGGGACGAGTGGGAATAATCACTCTCGGCCTCGCCATCGTCGTCCGAGGTAAAAAAGAATCAAATATCAGATATCCTGACGGCAAGATAATCGTAGGCTAATAATCCAATAGGGCGGTACGTCATAAATGCCGTACCCTACAAAAGACATCCCCGGCGGTCGGTGAAAAACGCAGGGGCGACCATTGCTCGTCCGCTTATATCACATCTATACGAAAGGAGATACGCTCCAATGAAATCTTTTCTCATAATAGGTCTCGGCAGATTCGGTGAAGCTCTTGCGAGAGAACTTTTCCGCCTCGGCCATGAAGTTATGGTGGTCGATAAGGATGAAGATTCTGTGGCAAGAATCGCAGACTTCGTAACCCATTCCCTCGTCGCCGACGTCCGCGACGAAAATGTGCTTCGCTCCATCGGCGCACGAAACTTCGACCATGCCATCGTGGCATTTTCCGAAAATATTCAGGACAATATCCTTATAACACTTATGCTCAAGGAAATGGGTGTCCGTGACGTTATCTCCAAAGGCACCAACGACCTTCACGTCAAGGTGCTCAAGAAAATCGGCGCAGACAGAATCGTCTTTCCGGAAAGCGATATGGGTGTCCGTCTGGCGCAGACACTATCCTCGGGCAACATCATCGATTACATCGAAATTTCGGAAAATTACAGCATTATTGAAACAGCAACGCCTAAAAAGTGGATCGGAAACTCCATCAAAAAGCTGGATATCCGCGCCCGCTACGGCATAAATATACTGGCAATCAAAGGTCAGGACGGCAGAACGGTTTCTGTCACACCATCCCCTGACTATATTATAAAAGCAGGAGATATACTGGTTGTTGTCGGCTCCAATGACGACCTCCAGAATTTGGAATAATGATCAGAGAAATCACAAGTAAAGACAATAATAAAATCAAAAATGTGGTAAAGCTCGTCACAGATAAGAAGCTTCGCAAAAAAGAAGGTCTTTTCGTGGGCGAAGGTGTGGTAAACCTCAAGGAAGCCGCATCATCGGGCGCTGTTATCACAGAAATATACTTTTCTTCCGAGCACGAAAGCATCGTAAATGATATTTCCTGCCCGGAAAAATATCTTGTGCCTGAAAAGCTTATCGAGCATATGAGCGATGTCAAGACTCCGCAGGGCGTCATCTTCGTTGTCAGACAGGAGGAAGAAACAAGCCTTTCGGAAGGCGCAGTCCTCGCTCTTGATAATGTGCGCGACAGCGGCAATATGGGCACAATCATCCGCACAGCCGAAGGCTTAGGCATTAAGAATATCGTCCTTCTGGGCGACTGTGTCGATGTGTATAATCCAAAGACAGTACGTGCCACAATGGGCAGCATTTTCCGTGTAAAGCCTGTGAAGATGGACTTTAGTGACCTTCGTACATGGGCAGATAACCACGATATGAAAATCTATGCCACAGCCCTGTCCGACAAGGCGACAGACATCAGAGAGGTGAATCTTTCAAATGCGGTAGCCATCATCGGCAACGAGGCAAGAGGCGTTTGCGAAGAAGTGCTGAATGGCTCGGACGGACATATCATCATCCCTATAAAGTCGGCACAGTCCTTCAATGCATCGATAGCCGCCGCCATCGTCCTCTGGGAAATGGCTCGTTAAAATGAATTGAGCTGACGCTCATGAAATGGCTTTGCCATGAATTGACTGCGTCATGAATTGCACCTGTGGTGCATTGTGGTGTGCTTCGCACAGATTGAATAGAAAATCCCCTTGGCTCCCTCTGACGAGGGGGCTGGCTGCGAAGCAGACTGGGGGAGAGAACCTATCAAATGTGATTTATCACACCTCAATGTTGCGGCGCAACAATTCATGCCGTAAGGCAATTCACCCGAAACCCAACTCAGGAAGGCTTGAAATGAATAAATTACTATATATCAGCCTTGCTGAGCAGATGAAGTTCAGGGAAGGCGCAGCAGTTGAAATGATAAAAAATGCAGGCTCCATCGAAGCGCTTTTCAATTCGATGGCATCCGTTCAGCTTGAAGACAATATGTCCCTTGCCGAAGGAATACTTGAAACCTGCCTGCAGAAAGATATAAATATAATCACAATAGAGGACTCACGCTATCCGGAAGCGCTGAGAAGGCTCAGTGACCCGCCTCTTGTACTTTATTACAGGGGCGTATGGCGCGATCTTTCAAAGGGACTTTCAATAGCTATGGTCGGTCAGCGCAAGGCGACAGCAACAGGCAAGATGAATGCCGAAAGATTCGCCCGCGACCTGACTTTTAACGGTGTCAACATAATCTCCGGTCTTGCGGCCGGCATTGACGGAGCCTCCCACAGAGGAGCCATCAAGGCAGGCGGCTTCACTGTCGGAGTGCTGGGCACAGGTGTTGATGTCTATTATCCTGTTGAAAATGCAGGACTTATGCGCACAATGGCAAAGGAACACCTTGTCATAAGCGAGTTTCCTCCCGGCACGGGCGGAAAACCAAATAATTTTCCCAAGCGAAACCGCATAGTTGCCGCCCTCGCAAAGGGCACATTCGTAGTGGAAGCTCAGGTTAAGAGCGGCTCACTGATAACGGCAAGACTGGCAAGAGAGATGGGCAGGGATGTCTTCGCTCTCCTTGACCATTCGGAAGGCTGTCAGAGTCTTATCGCAAAAGGTCAGGCCATCGCTGTGAGAAATGCGGAAGATATAATAAACTATTATATGCCTAAGGGCGATAAAGAACATATAAAAACACCCCCAAAGAGCGAAAAACCGCTGACCGAGGAAGAGATTGAAATACTCAGACTTATTGCTCTCGGCAAACAGAAGGAAGAAATAGCAGAGCTTATGGGGCTTGATATATCCAAAGTCACACGGCGAGTGAATATGCTGGAAATAAAGGGATATATCGTAAAAACAGGCCATTCAAAATATGAAATATCGGAAAGGGCTATTAAATAAATGAGCATACTTTTGATTGTGGAGTCTCCTGCAAAGGCAAAGACTCTTGTAAAATATCTTGGAAGCGACTATGTTGTCAAGGCTTCCATGGGACACTTGAGAGACCTGCCGAAAAAGAAAATCGGCATTGATATAGAAAATGATTTCACCCCTGTCTATCAGGAAATCGACGGTAAGGACAAGATTATAAACGAGCTTAAAAGAGCGGCTGAAGAGGCTGACTTTGTATATCTCGCAACCGACCCCGACCGCGAAGGCGAAGCAATTTCCTGGCATCTCAAGGAGATGCTTGAACTCCCTGATGAAAAGACAAAGCGAATCACATTCAACGAAATCACAAAAAAGGCGGTTACAGAAGCTGTTCAGCAGCCTCGTGACATCGATATGAATCTTGTTGATGCTCAGCAGGGCAGACGAATCCTCGACCGTATCGTAGGCTATCAGCTTTCTCCATTCCTCTGGAGAAAGGTCAGAAGAGGTCTTTCCGCAGGCCGTGTACAGACTGTCGTAACACGTCTTGTTGTCGACAGAGAACGTGAAATCAATAACTTCAAGGCTGAGGAATACTGGACAATCGACGTCACACTCTCCCAGAACAAGAAGGAATTTGTTTCCCATTTCCACGGCACAGAAGCAGGCAAGATGGAGCTTCATAATGAGGAAGAAACAAAGGCTATCCTCGAAAGCATCGAAAATCAGCCTTACGAAGTAAAATCCATCAAGAATGCCAAGAAAAAGAAGCGTTCCATGCCTCCTTTCATCACATCCTCCTTACAGCAGGATGCATCCCGTAAGCTGGGCATGACAGCGAAGCGTACAATGGCTGTGGCACAGGAGCTTTACGAAGGCGTTGAAATTCAGGGTATGGGTGCAACAGGTCTTATCACATATATGAGAACCGACTCTCTCCGCGTTTCCGACGAAGCAATCAAGGCGGGCAGAGATTATATCCTTTCCCGCTTCGGCAAGGAATTTTTACCATCCAAGCCAAAGGTATACAAGACAAAGAAGGGCGCGCAGGATGCTCACGAAGCTATCCGCCCTACAAATCCTGGTCTTGCTCCTGAAGAAATCAAAAAGAGCCTGACAAACGATCAGTTCAAGCTCTATAAGCTCATCTGGTCCCGCTTCATCGCATCCCAGATGGCAGATGCTACTCTCGAAACAATGTCTATCGACATCGACTGCAACGGCTATATCTTCCGTTCCACAGGCTCCATCGTCACATTCCCTGGCTATCTCGGTATCTATCAGGAAAGCTTCGACGAGGCTCAGGAAGAAGAAATGGCTCTTCCTCCAATGAATGTGGGCGATAAGCCTGTCCACATCAAAACAGAGGATAAGCAGCACTTCACACAGCCTCCTGCACGCTATACAGAAGCATCTCTCATCAAGGCTATGGAAGAACGCGGCATCGGCCGTCCATCCACATACGCTCCTACAATTTCTATCATCACAGACCGTGAATATGTGGTTAAGGAAAACAAGACACTCAAGCCAACACTCCTCGGCGAAGCTGTAACAGACCTTATGGTCGATAAGTTCAGCCGAATCGCCGATTCCAAGTTTACAGCCGAAATGGAAAATCAGCTGGACGAAGTTGAACACGGCAAGAACTATAAGGATGTTCTCCGCGAGTTCTATGCAGACTTCGATGCATCCATGAAGAAGGCTGAAAAGGATCTTGAAAAGACAAAAATCAAGGTAAAGGACGAGGTTACAGATACTCCTTGCCCTAACTGCGGCGAAATGATGGTTGTAAAATCATCCCGTTTCGGCAAGTTCCTCGCCTGCCCAAGATACCCTGAATGTAAGACAACAAAGCCAATCACAGAGGATATGAATGTGCCTTGTCCTGTCTGCGGCGCTAAACTTCTCAAGAAGAAGTCCAAGAGCGGCTATTATTACTATGGCTGTGAAACATACCCAACCTGTGAGTTTATGACATGGGATAAGCCGACAGATAAGAAGTGCCCACAGTGCGGCGGCGTTGTATATAAGAAGTATACAAAGCTTGAAAAGAAGAACCTCTGCTATGCGCCAAACTGCGGCTGGGAAGAGCCTCTCGCTACAAAGCGCGGCAGAAAGAAGGCTGAAGAAACAGCAGAAGGCACAGAAGAAGTTAAGACAACAAAGAAGCGCACAAAAAAGGCGGAAGCAGCTGAAACTGCAGAAGTGACAGCAGAAAAGCCAAAGCGCAGCAGAAAAAAGAAGACAGAAACAGCGGAATAATATCTGTAATTTCGTAGGGAACGGCGTCTCCGACGTTCCGTTCAATATCAATTTTATGTAGGGGCGACCATTGGTCGTCCGTACATCTGATAAACATAAAAAGGAAACATAAATGCCAGAAATTAAAGTTATAGGAGCCGGTCTTGCCGGCAGTGAAGCTGCCTGGCAGCTTGCAAACAGAGGCATCAAGGTAGAGCTTTATGAAATGAAGCCTATTCAGATGACCGAAGCGCATAAATCACAGAATTTCGGCGAGCTTGTATGCTCCAATTCATTAAGAGGCGCAAGCCTTACAAACGGTGTTGGTCTTCTCAAGGAAGAAATGCGCCGCCTCGGCTCACTTATAATGGAATGTGCCGATGCAACAAAGGTCGAAGCAGGGGGCGCTCTCGCTGTCGACCGTGAAAAGTTCTCAAAGATGATCACAGATAAGATAAACTCCCACCCTAACATCACTGTCATTCACGAAGTGGTGGAAAAAATCCCTGAGGGAGAGGTCATCGTGGCATCAGGTCCGCTCACATACGGTCCGCTTGCCGATGACATCATGGCAAAGCTGGGCGAAGGCTCTGATCTGCACTTCTATGATGCCGCCGCCCCTATCGTAAGCTTTGAGAGCATCGATATGGATAAGGCATATTTTGCCGCCCGTTATGACAAGGGCGAGCCTTCCTACATCAACTGTCCTATGGACAAGGAAACATATTTCCGCTTTGTCGAAGAGCTTAAAAATGCCGAAGAAGCCGAAGTCCACGGCTTTGAGGATTCCATGGTATTCGAAGGCTGTATGCCTGTTGAAGTTATGGCAAGACGAGGCGAAGACACTCTCCGCTATGGTCCTATGAAGCCTGTCGGTCTGCCTGACCCAAAGACAGGCAAGGAGCCTTATGCCGTCGTCCAGCTGCGCACAGAAAACGAAGAGGGCACTATGTATAATATGGTGGGCTTCCAGACACATCTCAAGTTCCCTGAGCAGAAGCGTGTATTTTCCATGATAGGCGGCCTTGAAAAGGCGACATTCCTTCGTTATGGCGTTATGCACAGAAATACATTTATCAATTCCCCGGGCAACCTTGACGAATTCTACTGCCTTATCAAAGAGCCTCGCATCGCCTTTGCTGGCCAGATGACAGGTGTTGAAGGCTATGTGGAATCGGCGGCATCCGGTATGTATGCAGGTATCAATAAAGCTATGAAGCTTCTGGGAAGAAAGCCGTTCAGGCTCGATTCCGATACTGCGATGGGTGCCCTTGCAAAATATATCAGCTCCTATGTGGGCAAAAACTTCCAGCCTATGAATGTTAACTTCGGTATTATCGACAGTCTGCCTTTCAAGGTGAAGGACAAGCAGGAAAGATATAATATTATTGCTGAAAGAGCGCTTGCAAGCATTAAACTTGCAATGATGAGAGGAGATTTTTAATGAAGATTATTCTTGATATGATGGGCAGCGACAACGGTGTTAAGGCAACAACTGAAGGCGCAGTTATGGCTGTCAGAGAATTCGGCGAGGAGCTTATCCTTGTCGGCAACGAAACAGAAATCAGAAAGATACTTAAGGAACAGGGCGAAGAAAATAATGCCAAGCTTCGTATTGTCCATGCTGACGAAGTCATCAATATGGAAGACGATGCAAATGCCCCTGTCCGCACAAAGAAGAACAGCTCTATGGCGATTGCACTCAATATGCTTGCAAACGGCGAAGGTGATGTTGTCGTTTCCGCAGGTTCCACAGGTGCATTCCTCACAGGCGCAACACTTATCGTAAAGCGTATCAGAGGTATCCGCAGAGCGGCTCTCACACCAATTCTTCCTAATGCAAAGAGCGGCTCTGTTCTCATCGACTGCGGTGCTAATGTTGAATGTACAGCGGAAAACCTCACTCAGTTTGCCTTTATGGGCTCTCTCTATGCAGAGCATTATATGGGCGTGAAGAATCCTAAGGTTGCTCTTATCAACAACGGTGCAGAAGAAACAAAGGGTACATCTGTCTATGTTGAAACTCACGCTCAGCTTAAGGAAGCAGCGGAAAAGGGCGAAATCAACTTCATCGGCAATATCGAAGGCAGAGATGTTCCACAGGGCGTATGCGATGTCATCGTTGCAGACGGCTTTACAGGTAATGTACTCCTCAAAACTGTCGAAGGCGTTGCTATGTTCTTTATGAGCGAATTCAAGAAGATACTCAATGAAAATGCTCTCACAAAGGTGGCAGGCGCTATCGTAAAGCCTGGTATGCGCGCTCTCAAGCACAGAATGGACTATACAGAAATCGGCGGCGCTCCGCTTCTCGGCATTTCCAAGCCATGTATCAAGGCTCACGGCAGCTCGGATGCAAGAGCATTCCGCAGCGCCATCAAGCAGGCTATAAATTACACAAACAGCGGCACAGTTGAAAAGATAGCCGAAAAATTAGGTAAATAATTTTCAAAAAGGTATTGACAAACCGTAGTTTGTTTTCTATACTTAACTTAAAATCAGGGTATGATTTTATCGGTTATTTTTTATTATTTTGGAGGAAATTATGGTATTTGAAAAATTGCGTGCAGTTATTATGGAAATTATCGGCGCTGATGAAGATGAAATTACTCTTGATGCTACACTTGACGATCTCAACCTTGACTCTCTTGACGTTGTAGAAATTATGATGGCTGCAGAAGATGAGTTTGACATTGAAATTGCAGACGATGCTCTTGAAGGTGTAAAGACTCTCGGCGACGTTGTTGATGTTATCACAGACATTATCGGCTAATTTAATATGATTACGGCAGGACGGTTTATCCGTCCTGTTTTTATTTGTACTGAAAATCTGAAAGCCTTCCCCTTGAGGGGAAGGTGTCACCGCAGGTGACGGATGAGGTGGTGCCGTAAGACATATTCAATCGGACAATTCGCGAATTGTCCCTGCAAAATTCTTTGCCTTCTCCGACTCGAAGCAGATGGCGAACGAATATGCCCACTTTCTATAATATTTTTCATAATTCATTGACGATTTAATGCAGATTTGGTATAATATAGGGAAGAATAAGTATCTTATGGAAGAAAAGGAGAATGATTATGATCTTCGAAAAAGCAGGTCGTGAAAATACAGCGGCAACAGTTGAACTGGTAAAGAAAACAGCAGCCGAAAGAGGCATCAAGCATATCGTAGTGGCATCCAATACAGGCGAAACAGCAGCTCTTTTCAAGGGTATGGACATCAATGTAGTCTGCATCGGTCAGGTTTCCGGTTTTGCTGAAAAGGGCGTTAACGTCATGACAAAGGAAATGAAGGAAGACCTCAAGGCAAACGGCGTAAATGTATACCATACATCCCACGCTCTCAGCGGTGTTGAACGCGGCATCAGCAATAAGGCCAAGGGTATGTATCCTGCCGAAATCATCTCTCATACACTCCGTATGCTTTCTCAGGGCGTAAAGGTGTGCGTTGAAATTGCAATCATGGCTCTCGACGGCGATATGATTCCATACGGCGAAGAAATCATCGCAGTAGGCGGCACAGGCAGAGGCGCTGACACAGCTGTCATTATGACACCATCCCACGCAAACTCTGTATTCGATAACAAGATCCACGAAATCCTCTGCATGCCTAAATAATTATTGTTAATCCCGTAGGGGCGACCATTGGTCGTCCGTAATCAATATCATCACAGCAAACAATTCTTGCCGCAAGGCAAATTATACATACATCAACTCAGGAGAAAACACAACAAAAATGATCCTCGATTATAAGTTTAAGAATAAAAATCTTTTCAAGGCGGCCATGACCCATTCGTCACACGCCAATGAAAACAGAAAAAGCCAGGAGCATTCCAACGAGCGCCTTGAGTTTTTAGGCGATGCTGTTCTCGGCCTTATCTGCGGTCAGTTCCTCTTTGAAAAGCACCCGAAAATGGAAGAGGGCGAGCTTAGTAAGCTTCGCGCCGCTCTCGTCTGCGAAAAGTCACTCTATAAGCTGGCAAAGGAAATCGACCTCGGCTCTGAAATCCTTCTCGGCAAGGGTGAAGAGGCAGGCGGCGGCAGAGAACGTCCATCTGTCCTTGCAGATGCGACAGAGGCTCTTCTTGCTGCCATCTATCTTGACGGAGGTATGGAAGAGGCTAAAAACTTCATCCTGCCATTCCTCAAGCGCGAATCGGAAAAGACAATAAAGACAGAAGGCACATCCGATTATAAGACGGCTCTTCAGGAAATCATCCAGAAGAATAAGGAAGAAACTCTCACATACCGTCTTTTCAAGGAAAGTGGTCCTGACCACGATAAGAGCTTCGAAGTTGAGCTTCTCATCAATTCCAATGTCATCGCTCACGGTGTCGGCAAGAGCAAGCGTCAGGCAGAGCAGGACGCAGCTCGTCAGGCTCTCGAGCTTATGGGCAGATAATGAATATCATTCCGATTTTCATTCCACATTTAGGCTGTCCCAACGACTGCGTTTTCTGCAATCAGCGGTCTATTGCATCTCCTTTTGTACCAACAAAGGAAGATGTGCAGAATACCATAAAAGAGGCCTTGCAGTACAGCAAAATGCCTCAGATAGCCTACTATGGCGGCAGTTTCACAGCCATTGGCACAGAAAAAATGACAGAATATCTGTCTGCGGCATATGAATTCATCGAAAAAGGACTGTGTAAGGACATCAGAGTTTCCACACGTCCCGACTGCATAAATGAAGAAATCCTCGCGCTTCTTAAAAAGTACGGCGTTTCCACCATTGAGCTGGGCGCTCAGTCGATGTGCGAAGATGTGCTTCTTGCCTCGAAAAGAGGACATACCGCACAGGATGTCCGTGATGCATCAGAAATGATAAAGGCTCACGGCTTCACCCTCGGTCTGCAGATTATGACAGGTCTGCCTCTCGACAGCGAGGAAAAGTCTGTCTGGTCGGCACATGAAATGGTCAAGTGCGCTCCGTCTATGGTGAGAATCTATCCTGTATGCGTAATAGACAAGACAGAGCTTGCAGATATGATGCGCAGTGATGCATATTCCCCAATTTCTGTGGATAAGTCTGTGGAAACCTGTGCAAAACTCTGTGGAATATTCGAAAGTAACGGAATCGAAGTTATCCGTATCGGGCTTAATCCGACAGAGGAGCTTTCAAACGGCGCAGTTTTAGGCGGCGCATATCATCCGGCCCTCGGCGAAATGGTGAGAGCGCGAATGATGCACAACGCCATCTGCGAAAAAATGGACAAAATCACAGAAAAAAGTGTAATAATTAAAATAAATCCAAAGGATGTTTCGGTATTCCGCGGACAAAAGTCGGCAGAATATAAAAAACTCACCGAAAAATATCCACACATCGAAATAAAATCCGAAACAGACATAAATATCCCAAGAGGATGTTTTGAAATAGTGTAAATATAAGAGCCTCCCTTGTGTAAAGGGAGGTGTCAATTGAAAATTGACGGAGGGATCGAACTTATTCATTCCCGTAGGGGCGACCATTGGTCGTCCGTTCCGATATGCCATAAAAAGCGACACAAATCTCAAAGAAAGGAGAGTATGCCCATTGTATCTTAAAAGCGTTGAAATTCAGGGCTTCAAATCGTTCCCTGACCATGTGACAATCAATCTCAGCCGCGGCATCACAGCCATTGTCGGCCCTAACGGCTCGGGCAAGAGTAATATCGTCGATGCTGTTCGATGGGTGCTGGGCGAGCAGTCGACCAAAACTCTCCGAGGCGGCAAAATGGAGGACGTTATCTTCGGCGGTACATCCAAGCGTCATCCGTCGGGATACAGCCAGGTATCTCTCACAATCGATAATACGGAGGGACTTCTTCCTCTTGAATACAATGAAATCACAGTGACACGCCGCTATTATCGAAGCGGTGACAGTGAATTCTATATAAATAAAAAGTCTGTCCGTCTTAAGGACATCCACGAATTGTTCATGGATACAGGTCTGGGCAGAGACGGCTATTCCATAATCGGTCAGGGCAGAATCGATGAGATTCTCTCGGTAAAATCGGGCGACCGCCGTGAAATCTTCGAAGAAGCGGCAGGCATTACAAAGTTCCGATACCGCAAGGAAGAGGCCGAAAAGAAGCTGGACGGCACAGAGGAAAATCTCGTCCGCATCCGCGATATCGTAACCGAGCTTGAAGGTCAGATAGAGCCACTGCGCAAGCAGGCGCAGAAGGCAAAGCGTTATCTCATTCTCATTGAGGAAATGCGTGCCCTCGAAGTCGCTCTCTGGCTTATGCAGGTGGAAAAGCTGGAAGAATCGGCAAAAAAGACGGGCATTGACTATGATAATGCCCTTCGTCTGCTGTCTGCAAAAAAGACAGAGCTTGATGAGTGTTACAGTGAAATCGAAGCTTTAACAGCTAAAATGCGCGATAAGGATGTTGAAATTGAAACTCTGCGTATAAAGGCTCGTGAAATCGGCGAAAACATTTCGGCAGTCGAGCGCGAATCGGCAGTTGTTTCTGTAAATATGGAAAATATCCGCTCCAATATCCGCGATATTGAAGAGCAGATGGGCAGGGACAAGGACAAGGAGTCCGATTTGTCCGAGCGCATAAAGCAGCTGGAAGAAAAGGCTCTCAGCCTTGAAAATGAGCGCAGGGAATTGCTCAGTAACCTTGATGATATAAAGAATAAGGCCGAAAATCAGTCTGAAAAGGCAAAGTCGGCTATGGCGAAGATTACGGCGGTAAATGATGAAATCGCTGAAATCGTCCGCAAAAAAGCAGTGCTCGATGTGAATATCACATCGGAAGAGCGCCTCCTTGGTGAAAGCAGAGAGCGCATCGCAAACGATAAGGTGCGCCTTGAAAATATAGAAAATGAAATAAACGGCTCGGATGAGCGCAAGAGAAATCTTGATGCCGCAATAAATGAGCAGAATGAAAAGAAGAGCTCGGCTGAAAACGTCCTTGCAGGCTATGAGCTTATAGCCGAAAATAAGGAAAAGAAGTTTGCCTCTCTCCGTGAAAAATCCGAAAAGGACAAGCGCGAATACAATGCCAAGAGCGACAGACTCGGTATGCTCAGCGCTATGGCAAAGGATATGGAAGGCTTCTCCCGCGCTGTTAAACTCGTAATGGATGCAGGCCAAAAGGGCGTGCTTCCGAATGTCCACGGCACAGTTGCTCAGCTTATCCGCACAGATGACGAATACGGCACAGCCATTGAAATCGCCCTGGGCGGAAGCTTACAGAATATCGTTGTGGACAGCGAAGAAGACGGCAAAAAGGCTATCGGCTACCTTAAAAGCCGTGACGGCGGCAGAGCAACATTCCTGCCGATTACTGCCGTTACAGGCAGGGAAATGAGCGATGTCTATTCAAAAGAAGCCGGTTATGTAGGCCCTGCCTACAAGCTGGTGGAATATGACGATAAATATGACGGCATAATCAAGAATCTCCTCGGCAATACACTTGTTGTGGATAACATTGACAATGCCATCAGAATTTCCAGAAAACACAAGGGCAAGGCTCGTCTTGTCACCCTCGACGGACAGATTATCAGCCAGTCGGGCTCGATGACAGGCGGCAGCCTTAATAAGAATACAGGTATTCTTGCCCGTGCAAACGAAGCTGAAAAGCTGAAAGAAGAGCTTTCCGTGATGGAAAAGGCTATGGAAAAGCAGGAAATCGAGCTAAGGGAAGCCGAAAGCTCGGTAAAATCCATGCGTTACAGTATGGAAACGGCCAGAATTCAGCTTAACGAAGCGAAAATGGAGCTTTCTCAGCTTACAGTAAAGCGTGAAAACGAAGATTCATCTCTTATGCGTCTTGCCGAAGAAAAGGCAAATATTGCACAGACTGTGGAATATCTTGAAAGCAAAGCGGCAGACCATAACAGCAATATAGCAAACTATAAAAACCAAGCGGCTCAGCTTGAAAAGCAGCAGGGCGAAAAATCTGCCCTCCTCGCATCCATCACAGCCGAGCAGGCAGAGTACAGCACATTCCTTGCTCAGCTTACCGAAAAGACAGCCGCTGTCAACGAGCGAATTGTCGCCATCGACAGTGAAAAGCAGGGCAATGCCGATATGAAGCGCCATCTTAAAGCCCTTATTGATGAACTCAATAATGAGCGAGAAGGCAGAAAGGGCGGCATTGATGCCCTCCGCGATAAGATAACTCAGGCGGAAAAGCAGCTTGAGAGCCTTAAAAATCAGGCGGAAAAGCTTGAAAATGATGAAAAATTGGCTCAGAATGATATAAGAAGCAAGATTGACGAAAAGATGGAGCTGGAAGGCAAACGTGAGCGCCTGCAGAAGGAATCGAAAGTCAAGAATGATACCATCAATAATCTTGAGCACGAAAGCTCCCGTCTTGAATCAAAGCGCGATCAGGATATCATGCAGAAACAGCAGATTTTAGACAAGATGTGGGATAATTACGAGCTGACACCGATTACAGCTCTGAATATCAAGTGTGAAATCGAGGATGTTTCGGCATCCAACCGTCGCTTAGCTCAGCTCAAGGGCGAGATAAAGTCTCTCGGCAACGTAAATATCTCGGCTGTGGAAGAATATGAAAAGACCTTCGAGCGTTATTCCTTCCTCAATTCCCAGAAGGAAGACCTTGAAAAGGCCAAGGCTGATATTCTGAAAATCATCACAGACCTGACTAAAAATATGCAGGAAACCTTTGCAAAGCATTTTGAAATGCTCAACAAGAGCTTCTCACAGACATTTGTAGAGATTTTCGGCGGCGGCAGCGCATATCTGCAGCTTGAGGACGAAAAGGATATTCTCAACTGCGGTATCGATATCAAGGTCACACTGCCGGGCAAGACAGTAAAGACGATTTCTCTCCTTTCGGGCGGTGAAAAGGCATTTGTTGCCATCGCGCTTTACTTTGCGATTCTGAAGGTCAGACCGACACCGTTCTGTATCCTGGACGAAATCGAAGCAGCGCTCGACGATGTCAATGTTGACAAATACATAAACTACATGCGCACACTTTGCAATAAGACTCAGTTCATCGTAATCACTCACAGACGCGGTACGATGGAAGGGGCGGACATTCTCTATGGCGTGGCAATGCAGGAAACAGGCGTTTCCAAGCTGCTCACCATCAATGTCAGCGAAATCGAGGAAAAAATCCGCCTGAACGAAGTGTAAAAGACGTTTATGAACGTCCTGCATAATCCCAACCCAATAAATAAAAAACTCAACATAAAAAATAATTTTTCAAGGAGACATATCATGGAAAAGAAAATTGCAAAAAGACTTCTGGAGATCAAGGCTGTGTTCCTCTCTCCAAATGAACCATTCACATGGGCTAGCGGCATCAAGTCCCCAATCTACTGCGACAACCGTCTCACACTTTCCTATCCTGAAATCAGAACAGAAATCGAAACAGGCATCGCAGAAATCGTAAAGACAAAGTACCCAGAATGCCAGGCTCTTGCCGGTACATCCACAGCTGGTATCGCTCACGCTGCTATCGCTGCTCACATCCTCGGTATGCCTATGGCTTACGTAAGAGGCTCTGCTAAGGACCACGGCAGAAACAACCAGATCGAAGGCAGACTTGAACCAGGCACAAAGGTTGTTGTTGTTGAAGACCTCATCTCCACAGGCGGCTCCTGCATCGACGTTGTAAACGTTCTCCGTGAAGCAGGCGTTGAAGTTCTCGGCATCGTTTCCATCTTCACATATGGCCTCCAGAAGGGTCTCGACCGTCTTGCTGCTGCAAACGTTGAAAACACATCCCTTTCCAACTATGACGCTCTCGTTGAAGTTGCTGCTGAAACAGGCTATATTCAGGAATCCGACATCAAGAAGCTTCATGCTTTCCGCGCTAACCCATCCGACGCAAGCTGGATGAGCCTCTAATTGTCATCTTAACCGACAATTAAATGTAGGGGCGACCATTGGTCGTCCGTAAGCGCAATAAAAACAAAATCAAATTCCATTCGGGCGGTGAGGTTTCACCGCCCGTAAACGATTTATCAACAAAAAGGAGGTAATTATGGACCAGAATCACAAGCTGAGGGAAACGGGAAAGAAACAGAATATCCCTGCCATGGTGGTGCTTGAGGGCGCTCTCTGGGCACTTGTAGTCCAGTTTACAGCTCCTTTCTATCAGCTTTTTGTCAGACAGATGGGCGGCGATGACCTTGCAATAAGTTTAGTCAGCTCGCTTCCTGCCCTCTTCGCTCTTATCACACTTATGCCGTTTTCGGCATATATCGATACAGTGCCGCGCAAAAAGCCGCTGGTAAGCAAAATGATTTTCATCTATGCTATGATGCTGCCCCTTATGGCGGCAACACCATTTATGGGAAAGCTGAAAGTCCCTGCATTCATATTGCTTATCGCCCTTTTTAATATCCCGCTTCTTGCATATACAGTAGGCTGGCAGAGCTTCTTTGCCGATGTTTTGGACGAAAGAGAGCGCGTTATGCCTCACGCACGACGTGAGATGATGAAAAACTATATTCAGGGCATAGTTTCTGTGGCAGGCGGCTTTGTTTTAAGCTATATCTGCGTTACAAATGCCCAGAAAATCACAACTTATCAGCTTCTCTTTATGACAGCATTCGTCTTTGCCATAATGCAGAGAATGGTGCTTGTAAAAACAGACGATTCCCATGTACACGATAAGCCGAAGAAAAAGATGCTTACGTTTGGGCAGATTATCACAATGGCAAAGGGTGAGCTTGGAAAAAACAAGGGATTTTCGGTATTCCTTGCCATGCTCTTTATCTTCCAGATTGCCGCAAATATGGGCAGCTCGCTCTTCTTCCTCTATGTTGTCAACGTGGTGGGGGCAAATGAGTTTCTCAAAAATACCCTCGATTTCGTCGGTGTTATGCTCTTTGGCGTGACAGCCACATTCTGGGGCAGAATCATACAGAAAAAGGGCTCACGCTTCACAAGTGTGATAGGCTATTATGCCTGTGCCGCATCGCCTATTCTCCTTGTATGGTGGAATACAACGGTGGGACTGTGGATAAACTATGTTATCAGCGGCCTTTTCGCGCCGCCTCTCCATCTCGGTATGTTCAATGATATGCTCGAGCTTGTGCCGGAGGAAAACCGCACATTCAATATCGGCATATATAATACAATGCTGCAGGTGGCGACATTCATAGGTCCGCTTTTGGGCGTTATGGTGTACAGAGCATCAACAATAGAATTTGCCCTCATTCTTTCGGGTATTCTGAGAGGTGTGGGCGGTCTGCTCTTCCATATAAGATACAGCCGAAGCCGCTGATTGAAACAACTTGCGGAAGGTTGACATTCGCACGATGTTGCGATATACTTGTATGGAGAATACTGGTCAACCACTTTTCTGAGGTGACATTATGAAGAAAATAACCGACAGACTTATAAAGCTCTTTTCGCCCGATGACCATACTGCAGGTATGGTAATTGTCGAAGGGGCATTGTGGGCATCTGTTGTACAGTTTACAAATCCGTTTTATCAGATGTTCGTCAGCCAGATGGGCGGCGGAGATGTGGCGGTCAGCATGGTCAATTCAATGCCTGCGCTTTTCGCCCTTGTTATTCTGCTTCCCCTTTCGGGCTACATCGATACGGTGCCGCGTAAAAAGCCATTCGTGGCAAAGGCAATTTTAATCTATGCCCTCCTGCTTCCGCTTATGGCGATGACACCATTTATGGGAAGGGCAAAAGTCCCTGCATTTATAATCCTCATCGGTCTTTTCAATATGCCGATGCTGGCATATACTGTGGGATGGCAAAGCTTTTTCACCGATCTTTTCGATGAAAAACGTCGAATAATGCCGCACGCCAAGCGTGAAATGATGAAGAATTATATTCAGGGCTTCACAATGTGCCTTGGCGGATTTGTCTTAAGCTATATCTGCGCTACGGGCGAACAGAAAATCATGACATATCAGGTTATGTTCATGATAGCATTTGTCCTGGCGGTAACTCAGCGAAATATACTTATAAAAACCGATGACTCCCACGTGCCCGACAGACCAAAACGCAAAATGACGGGCATAAAGCAGACACTTACAATGTGTCTTGCCGAACTGAAAAAGAATAAGAAATTCGCGTCATTTTTGGGGTTGCTCTTTACATTCTATGTATCGTGGCAGATGGCGTGGCCATTCTTCTTCATCTATGTTGTGGGACATCTGGGACACAATGAGTTTTTCAAAAATATGCTGGACTTTTCCAGCGTAATACTTTTCGGTCTTACAGCCACATTCTGGGGTAAATATATCCAGAAAAACGGGGCAAAGAAGGCGGGTATCATCGGCTATTATACAGCGGCAATCATGCCTGCAATGCTGGTGACAATGAACTCCACCTTCTGGCTGTGGGTCAACTACATAGTAAGCGGTCTGTTCGCCGCACCTTTGCAGCTTGGTATGTTCAATGATATGCTCGATCAGCTGTCAGAGGAAAACAGAACACTTGGCATCGGTATCTATAATATCGTGATACAGATTTCCGGCTTTATTTCGCCTCTCATAGGGGTGGCGATTTACAAGGCGACAAGCATTGAATTCACAATGATACTTTCAAGCTGTCTCCGTGTTTTTGCCGGAACATTATTCCTGATACGTTATTTGCATTCGCGTAAAGCAGGCGAAAGATAGTCTGCTTCGGAGGAAAAAAGGTTATGAATAAAAAGTTACTCAAGGAACTCAAGTGTTATGCGCTCATCGCCCTCGGCTCGGGCATCTATGCTTTCGGCTATGTTATGTTCTTCCTGCCAAATCAGATTCCGCTGGGCGGCATCATCGGTCTGGCAACAATTTTCAACACTCTGTTTGCTGCCCCTCTCGGTATCACAAACATTCTGCTCAATGCGCCCCTTCTCATAGGCGGCATAAAAATGCTGGGCAGAGACTTCTTCTTAAGAACAATCTGGGCGATTCTGACAGCATCTGTTATGCTCGATGTGCTTCGACCAATTGTGCCTGCATACAGCAATGAAATGCTCCTTGCCTGTCTTTATGGCGCTATTATCATCGGCGCAGGCTTCGGTCTTGTTCTCAAGGCAGGCGGCAGCTCGGGCGGCACAGATGTGCTTGCCAAGTTCTTTGAACAGAAGTGGTCGGTCAATGTAGGTCTTACAAATCTTGTTACAAACGGTGTCATCATCGGCGCTAATGCCCTTGTATACCGCAATATCGATTCGGCATTCTATGGCATTATCGGCACATATGTGACGGGTATTGTTATGGATAAGATTCTCTATGGCGGCGACGTACAGAAGAATGCCTTCATCATCACAAATAAGGCGCAGGAAATCTCCGATGTGATTATGTCGACAACAGGTCACGGCGTCACATGTATGGATGCAAAGGGTATGTATTCGGGCAACGAGAGAAATGTGCTTATGACTGTTGTTAAAAAGCACGAAACATCGGCACTTAAGGATATGGTAACAGAGGTCGACCCTCAGGCGTTTATGATACTTTCCGATGCCAGCGAAGTACTTGGCTACGGTTTTAAAAAATACCAGTCAGAACTGGTAAAGAAAAAGGATGAAAAGAAATAATGGCAAAAAAGAACGTTAAAGCAGCAAATAAAAAGCCACCAAAGAGCAAGAAGGATCCGCTTCAGGCTAAAAAGGATAAGATCGACCTTGCCATCGTTGGCATAGGCATCGTTCTCGGTATCTTCATCGGTATGGTTGTTTTCACATCCATGAATCCGGGCAATGAAGAAGACCCTGTGTCTGTACAGTATGATATTCAGGGCGGCGGTATTGCCGAAACAATGAATGTGGGACTTCGCTGTGAAGACCTGTATACAGGTATCAAGGAAACACAGGGCTTCGGTTTTGATGTGGACGGCAGACTTGTGACAGTAAACAAGCACAAGGCAGCCGAACTTGGCGGTACATACTGGAAGGTGGAAGTTGACGGAAAAGACGTCACTGACAGCCTCTCCGATGTGTCGATAAAGGAAGGCATGGTAGTCTTCTTCCGCCTTGTAATTGAATAGTTTATAAAGGACATCCGTAAGGGTGTCCTTTTTGTTTGTCCCTGCAGCTGCTCCGCTGATCGAAATATTTCAAAAAGACATACTTCGGCTATATAGCAAATTTTCCTTTGACACATTGCACTATATGTAGTATAATATAGGGTGGTAAGAAATCACACATTTATTGGATATAAAGAAAAAGAGGAATCATTTATGAAATTTGAAACCAGTGTTCAGGAACTTAAAAATGAAGTTCTGACAGAGGTGGCAAGGAATGTCTATGAGGAAAAGGGCGAAGTCGACCTTCTCTCCATTCCTGAAAGACTTATTCCTGGTCCGGATCCTCGTGCACGCTGCTGTATTTATAAAGAAAGAGCAATCGTGTCCGAGAGAATAAAAATTGCTATGGGCGGCGATGAAGCCAACCCTAATATGGTTGAAGTCCTGCCTATCGCCTGTGATGAATGTCCTGTTTCCCAGATGAGCGTATCTGATGCCTGCCGTGGCTGTATCGCCCACAGATGTCAGAATGCCTGCCCTGTGAATGCCATCACAATCGTCGATCATAAGGCTCATATCGATAAGAAAAAGTGTATCAAGTGCGGCAAGTGTCTCAATGCCTGCCCATATGGTGCCATCATCAAGCAGCTTCGTCCTTGCGAAAGAGCCTGCCCTGTAGGCGCTATCTCCATGGGTGAAAATGAAAAGGCGTATATCGATAACGATAAGTGCATTTCCTGCGGCGCATGCGTATATCAGTGTCCGTTCGGTGCTATCATGGATAAGAGCTATATGACACATACCATCAAGCTTCTCACAGCAGCTGATACAACAGTTCACGCTATCATCGCTCCATCCATCGCAAGCCAGTTCCAGCCTGCTACAATGCCTCAGGTAATCGCAGGCATCAAGAAGCTTGGCTTCAAAGGCGTATTTGAAGCGGCGCTCGGTGCAGATATGGTAGCTCTCAAGGAAGCGGAAGAACTTGTTGAAAAGGGCTTCCTCACATCCTCCTGCTGTCCTGCATTCGTAACATATATCAGAAAGTATTTCCCAAAGCTTGAAGAACATATTTCCCACAACTATTCTCCAATGGTTGAAATGGGCAGACGAATCAAGGAAAAGGACCCATCTTCAAAGGTCATTTTCATCGGTCCATGTATCGCAAAGAAGGAAGAAGTTCTCAAGGGCAAGGGTGCAGGTATCATCGACTATGCTATCACATTTGAAGAACTGCTCGCTATGTTCTATGCTCAGGATATCAATATTGAGCAGCTTGAAGGCGAACAGCTCGATACAGCATCCTACTTCGGCAGAATCTTTGCACGCAGCGGCGGTCTTTCCGATGCAGTAAAGCAGGCTCTTGCTGAGCTTGGCATCAGAGAAGATAAGTTCCAGCTCAGAGGTCAGACCTGCTCCGGTATTCAGGAATGTAAGGTTGCTCTCCTCAAGGCTGAAAAGAAGCTTTCCGACGCAAACTTCATCGAAGGTATGGCTTGTGTTCAGGGTTGCATCGGCGGTCCTGCTTGTCTTTCCCACGGCATCAAGGATAAGACTATCATTGATAAGTATGGCGAAGAAGGCGGCCACAGAACAATCAAGGACGCAATTTACGACTACGAAATCAAGAATAAGTAAATAAAAAAAGCACTCCACACGGAGTGCTTTTTTAATGCAATAAATCTGTGTAGGGGCGAGCATTGCTCGTCCGTATGAGCCTTCCCCTTGAGGGGAAGGTGTCAGCAAAGCTGACGGATGAGGTGTAGCCGCAGGCGTTATTTATTCGATGCATTGCAGACACTACAATGTTACGAGGTCTGCTTTACTTGCTCAATGTCCAGCCTTCGTCGTTATGATAAATCATCTTCTTTGTCATACCGCCGTCTATGGTGAAATTCTGTCCTGTGATGAAACTGCTCTTGTCCGAGCAGAGGAAAAGCACCATATTTGCAATATCTTCAGGCACGCCTACACGGTTTACACAGTGCTGATAATTGTCTGCGCCTTCAAAAGTATTGCCGAAAGTGTCTATCCAGCCTGGAGAAACGCAGTTGACACGGATTCCCCTGTCTTCAAGGCTCATAGCCATGGCGTGAGTCAGCGACACCACAGCGCCCTTGGCGGCAGAATAGCTTTCGGTGTCCTTCTGGGACATAAATGCCCTTGTTGAAGCAATATTGACAACGGCGCCGCCCTCATTGAAGCTATCCATAAAAAGCTTTGTAAGAAGATAAGGCGCGCCGACACTCACTCTCTGCGCGTGCATAAAATCCTCAAGGGAACAGTCAGAGAGAAGTCCGTTTCGTGATTCGGAAACATTGTTGATAAGAAAATCTATCTTTCCGTATTTATTAAGGACATTTTTTACACATTCTGTGAGAAAAGCTTCATCAGCCACATCCCCTTTGAAGAAAAGGTCACAGCCAAGCACATCGTCATTTATATCAATATTTATAACAGTTGCGCCGTATTCACGGAATTTCTTCAGAGTACCAAGACCAATGCCGTGACTGCCGCCTGTAAGAAGGACAATCTTTCCGTTAAAATCCATAATAACCTCCGTTTATAATCTGCGGGGACTGCATTTATGACCTTCCGCCTGTTCAATCGGACAATTCGTGAATTGTCCCTGCATATATATTAAATCCATTATAAATCATACACCATATATTTTCAAGTGAATTAACCAAAAAGCCTTTTATTTTTCAGCCACTTGTGGTATAATGGTATATTATAATACGGAAAGTATGTCCACCCATAACAAGAAGGTATAATAATGAAAAAATCTCTGGGGAAGGCCATAAGCTCTGTCATGCTTATAACCCTTATATGCAGAGTGCTGGCCCTCGTTTCAAATCAGTTTTATCTGTCATGGTTCGGCGCGTCCGATACCCAGCTCAACATATATTCCTATGCCGTTTCGGTGCCGAATATCATCTTCAATTCCCTCGGTACAGCCATTTCCACAGTGGTAATCCCGATTTTTGCCGCCCTTATGGCAGAAAAGAAGAAGGACGAAGCCGATAAGTTTGCGTCAAACGTGCTTACAGTCTTCGGCTCGATAATTTTAGGACTTATCGCAATCGGTATGTGCCTTGCGCCTGTCCTTCCAAAGTTCACCGACTTCAATTCGGGCGAAAGTTATACATTTGCGGTAAAATCCCTTATGATAATCATGCCTGTAATGCTTTTTTACGGCGTCAGCTATGTATTTCAGGGAATATTGCAGTCACTGGGCAGTTTTGCCATCGTAGCGGCAGTTTCTCTGCCATCCAGCCTCATAATCATCGCCTATGTTTCGCTTTTTGCCGATAAATTCGGCGTGACAGGTCTTTTATGGGCAACATTCCTTGGTCTTTTCATGCAGGCAGCAATCCTCATTCCGCCTGCCATCAAGAAAGGCTTCAAGTTCCGTTTTAGCTACGACCTTAAAAATCCTCACATCAGACAGGCATTCTCCCTTATCGGTCCTGTCCTCATCGGCTCGGGTGCATTCCAGATAAATATGTTCTATAATGTCACCCTTATCGCAAACTTTGAAAACACAGTAACCCTTTTGACCTTCGTGCAGAATCTCGTTCTTAACACAGTTCTTGCCGTTGTATATTCGGTCACAGCGGTGCTCTATCCAAGGATGACAACAGAGCTTGCCGAAGGCAATAAGGAAGGATATAAATCCACTCTTACAGGCGGTATCGATTCCTTTGTATTCCTCTTCCTGCCGGCAACTGTGGGTATGGTGTTAGTCCGCAATCCTCTCCTCAACCTTATTTCAGGCTACGGCAAAATGACAGCGCAGGATATCGATACAGCAGGCATAATCCTCGCCCTTTATTCGTGCGCATTCGTGTCCATCGCCCTTAAAGAGCTTCTCGACCGTGCATTTTTTGCCGACAAACAGACAAAAATCCCTGCTGTCTGCGGCTTTATCACAGTTATCACAAATATCATCTTCAGCCAGATTGCCATCCGCTTTATCGGAGCATACGGCATCCCTCTGGCATACACTCTGTCCTCCTTCAGCGCCTGCGGCTTCCTACTCATCAAAATGAGAGGAAAAATCGGGGCATACGGCAAGGACAGCGTGAAAAATCTCATCGTATCGGCCATCTCCGCCCTGTGTATGGGCGTTGCAGTATGGCTGGTAAACGGCTTTATGCCGGTAATTGACGGTATAATCGGCAGAGTTATAAACTTAGGCGTGCCTGTCCTTGCAGGTGTCATCGTTTATGCAGTCTGCTCAATCATATTCAGAAACCCTATTGCTATGAAAGTGATTAAAAGAGGTCAATAATGAAAATAGCATATCTTATCAATTATGCCGGTGCAGGCGGCACTGAGAAGTATGTCAAAATTATGAGCGAAGCGGCAAGAAATGCCGGCCACGAGGTCATCTTCATCTATAACGAAAAGGGGGCGCTCTGTGATTATATGGCAGAGCAGGGAGTGAAATCCTACACCCTTGAAATGAAGAGTCCATTTGACTTTTCTGCGGCAAAGGCTCTTGCAAACATCTGCAGAGAAGAAAAGGTGGACATCGTCCACGTTCAGTTCCCTCGCGAAAACTATATTGCCATACTTTCAAAGCTGTGGTACAAGGTAAAGGTCATTTTCACCTGCCATCTGCTCTATGAGCCTGATATGCTCTGGCGCATCACCAACAGCTTTATGACACGCTTTGACAAGAATGTCATCGCAGTGTGCACACCTGTCAAAAATCTTCTGGTGCAGAACGGCATCAGCAAAAACAAGATAACAGTAATCTATAACGGCATCGTGCCGCAGAACAAACGCACAAGCGACATCGATATCCGCAAGGAGCACGGGCTCACAAGCGAGGACTTCCTCTGCGTGCTTTTAGGCAGATATACCTCGGAAAAGGGTATTGATTTCCTTGTCGATTCCTTTGAAAAGCTCAAGGGAAAGGCAAAATGCATCATCCTCGGCGAAGGTCCTCTCTTTGATGATATCAAAAAGAGAATTGCCGATAAGGAGCTGGAAGATACGGTCGTTGAGCCGGGATACCGCACAAATGTGTTTGACTATCTTATGAGCGCAGACGTTTCCCTCAATTCATCCAACAGCGAAGCCTTCAGCTTTGCCATCCTTGAAGGTATGGCGGCGTCACTTCCTACTGTTGCAACAGATGTTGGCGGCAACGGGGAAATGCTCAAGGGCTTTGAGCCTTGCGGTGAGATCGTGCCTTATGGTGATACAGGGGCATTTGCAGACGCCATCGAAGTGCTGATGGGCGACCCTGTAACCTACGATAAATACGCGAAAAACGCCCTTTATAATCTCAATAACCATTTCCATCTGGATATAATGATAAATAAGACACTTGAAATGTACAATGTATAAGGAGAATTAAAAAATGAACAAGAAACTTTTCGGTAAGCTCAACTGGGTAGACCTCATCATCATCGTTGCAGTGCTTGCAGCGGCAGTAATCGTTGGCTATAAGATGTTCCTCAAGCCAACAGCAGCAGAAAATACAGACACATCCACAAAGATGGAGCTCACATTCTTCGTCGAAGAATCCCCTGAATATGCTGTAAAGCTCATCAAGGAAGGCGACAGAGTGTACGACGAAACAATGAACTGCGTTCTCGGCACAGTAACTTCCGTTGAAATCGGCGAAAGCCACACTTACGCTGCAAACTCCGAAGGTCAGATGGTCCGCTCTGGCAAGCCTGGCTATAACAGCGTAAAAATCACAAGTGAAGTAAACGCAAACGAATATGAAAACGGTGTTATGGTAGGCGTTACAAAGTACGGTGTAGGTCACACATTCACATTCTATGCAGGTCAGGCTAAGCTTTACGGCAAGCTTGCAGGCATTAACGGTGGCAAATAATGAAAAACAGCTATTTTCTTGGACTTTTATCCAAGGACAGTAAGCTGCAGAAACGTTTTGAAAATTGCCTGCTTTACAGCATTTTTTCGGCAGTAGTATGCTGGTGTCTTAAAATATGCCGCATAGTATTCCGCAAGCTGGGCGGCTATGACAGTATTTTCTATAAGTATATCTTAAAGCCGCTTTTCAAGCACTTTCACAGAGTTCTGGAGCTTTTCCTTATCGTGATGATAATCACGCCTCATCATTTATGGCAGAACAGCTATGCGCTCTTAGGCGCATTCGGAATCTTCGCCCTGTTTATTCTCAAGGCAGCCCTTGACAATAACACAAAGTTCAGGCCGATTCCGTTTTATGTCTGCCTGCTCGTTCTCGCAGTAATGGTGGGTGTCCTCGTCAGCCCTGACAAGGGCTCTTCCGTCCGCAACGCACTTTTCTATTTCACAGCTATAATCCTTGCCCTCGATGTTATGAATGCCATCGATACAGAGGAAAAGCTTCGTGAAATGATGTGGTGTCTGTGGTTTGCCCTTATGATGACCTGCCTTTACGCAGTATATCAGGGCATCGTGGGCGTTGAAGTAGACCAGTCCTTAACAGATACATCCCTCAATGCAGGTATGCCGGGCAGAGTTTACAGCTCGTTTGAAAACCCTAACAACTATGCCGAGCTCATCGTAATGCTTTTGCCATTCACAGCCGCTCTGGCATTCATCACAAAGAATATCTGGCTCAAGCTGGGTCTCTTTGCCTCAATGGCTCTGCCTGTTGTGGCAATCGGTCTCACACTTTCCCGCTCAGGCTGGCTTGCTCTTGCAGGGGCAATCGTGGTCTTCATCCTTGTCTATAAGCCTGTGCTTATAGTGCCAATGATAGCTCTCGGCTGTATGGCGATACCATTTTTGCCTGATACAATCAAGCGCAGAGCGTCCACAATCGGTTCGATGAACGATACTTCCAACAAGTACCGCATCTATATCTGGGAAGGCTCAATGAAGATTATCCGCGATTACGGTGTAACGGGTATCGGTCTCGGCCCTGATAACTTTGGTCTTATCTATCCTTCCTATGCAAATCTTTCGGCCATCAATGCAAGACATTCCCATATGCTCTATATGCAGGCGATAATTGAAATGGGCATTTTAGGCTTCATTTCTGTTATGTGGACAGTGCTCGGCACAATGAAGGAAGCCTGGGCAGCTCTCTGCAAAAAATGGTCAAAGCCAATCCATAAGTTCACAGGCTATGCCCTCATCTCCGCAATGTGCGGCATGGGCGCAATGGCTTTCGTTGAATATATCTGGTACTACCCAAGAGTGCTTTTCGTATTCTTCACAGTTCTCGGCATGGGACTTTCGGTAGTTAATTTAGTAAAAAAAGAGGAAAATCACGATGAACAGTGATATCATGTTTGAAAAAGGCTCCCGCTTTTTAGTAACAGGCGGTGCAGGCTTTATCGGCAGTAATATATGTGAAAAACTTCTTGAAATGGGCTATTTTGTCCGTTGCCTCGATAATCTCTCCACAGGCAAGATGGAAAATATCGCTCCGTTTATGAATAATGATAATTTCGAGTTTGTCAAGGGCGATATCCGCTCGCTTGATGACTGTAAGAATGCTGTAAACGGCATCGATTACGTACTTCATCAGGCAGCATGGGGCTCTGTCCCTCGCTCCATCGAAGAGCCGCTTGATTATAATGAAAACAACATCACAGGCACACTCAATATGATGGAAGCATCCCGTCATGCAGGGGTGAAGAGCTTTGTCTATGCTTCTTCCGCTTCGGTCTATGGCGATGATGACCTTCCTGTCAAGGTCGAGGAAAGCATCGGCAAGATGCTCTCTCCTTATGCCTTCACAAAGCTTGCCTGCGAGCATTATGGCTCCCTTTATTCCAACCTTTATGGTCTTAACACAGTCGGTCTCCGCTATTTCAATGTATTCGGCAAGAATCAGGACCCTATGGGCGCTTATGCCTCTGTAATTCCTAAGTTTATCAAGGAAATCATCAAGGGTGAAAGCGTTACTATCGATGGCGACGGCGGTCAGACACGCGACTTTGTCCATATTGAAAATGTCGTTCAGGCAAACTTACGCGCCGCACTCTATGGCGAAAAGGCAAAGGGTATGGTATTTAACGTTGCCTACGGCGATACAGTAACTCTCCTTGAGTTTTATAACGAGCTTACACGCCTTCTTCAGAAGGATGTAAAGCCAAACTTCGGTCCTGTCCGTCCGGGCGACATCCGCCACAGCAGTGCCGATACAAAAAAGATAAGAGAAGTGCTCGGTTATGTGCCGCAGGTTTCCTTCCTTGAAGGCTTGGGCAAGACAATCGAGTGGTATAAGAATAATCTGTAGGAGGTAAGGATGGAAAATAACGGATTTTTGCCGATAAGCAAAAAAGAAATGACCGATCTCGGCTGGTATTACTATGACTTCCTCCTCATCACAGGTGATGCTTATGTGGACCATCCGTCCTTCGGCGCGGCTGTAATCTCCCGTGTGCTTGAAGATAAGGGCTATCGTGTAGCCATCCTCTCCCAGCCACAGAACAAGGTCGACCTTGAAAAGATGGGCAAGCCACGTCTTGCAACACTTATCACAGCCGGCAATATCGACTCTATGGTCGCTCACTATTCTGTCGCCAAAAAGCGCAGAGCCAAGGACAGCTATACAGCAGGCGGCAAGGCAGGCAAGCGCCCTGATATGGCAACCATTGTCTATACACAGTATTCCCGCGAAGCTTTCGGCGATACACCTGTAATCTTGGGCGGTCTTGAAGCATCCTTGCGCCGTTTCGCCCATTATGACTATTGGAAGGATGAGGTTTTACCATCCATCCTCGTGCAGTCGGGAGCTGATATGCTCTGCTTTGGTATGAGCGAAACATCCATCGTTGAAATCGCAAACCGTCTCAAGCGTAAGAAGAAACCTTCCGATATGACAGACATCCGCGGCACAGCATTTCTGACCGATGCTCCGCCAACAGGCGACGATGTGATTTCTGTTCCGTCTTTCGATAAAATCACAGCTGAAAAGCGTCAGTATGCAAAGTTTGCCAATATGGTACAGCAGGAGCAGGACCATGTAAGAGGTCATATCATCATTCAGGAGCAGGAGGAAGGGGTATATCTCGTTCAGCAGAAGCCTTCCATTCCGCTTGAAACAGAAGAGCTGGATAAGGTCTACGCTCTGCCATATATGCGCTATTATCATCCGTCCTACGAAGAACGCGGCGGCGTTGCAGCTATCGAGGAAGTTGAACATTCCATCATCCATAACCGCGGCTGCTTCGGCTCGTGTAATTTCTGCGCTCTCGCTCTCCATCAGGGCAGATATGTAACATCCCGTTCCCACGAATCTGTGCTTGAAGAAGCTCATAAAATCGTAAACGGTCCTCGTTTCAAGGGCTATATCCACGATGTAGGCGGTCCGACAGCCAACTTCCGCCGTCCTGCCTGCAAAAAGCAGAAGAAACTGGGCACTTGCAAGGACAGACAGTGCCTTTATCCTACACCATGTCCTAACCTCGATGCCGACGAAAATGATTATCTCAAGCTTCTTACAGAAATCCGCGAAATCAAGGGTGTCAAGAAGGTTTTCGTCCGCTCGGGTATTCGTTTCGACTATATGCTTGCCGACAAGAAGAGCCAGTTCTTCTCTGAGCTTGTCAAGCATCACATTTCCGGTCAGCTCAAGGTTGCTCCTGAGCACATCAGCCCTAATGTCCTTTACTATATGGGCAAGCCGAATGTGGAAACTTACGAAAAGTTCTGCGAGCAGTATAAAAAGCTCAATGAAAAGCACGGCAAGAATCAGTTCTTAGTTCCATATCTTATGTCGTCCCATCCGGGCTCTGACCTTAAGGATGCCATCACATTGGCTCTTTACTTAAAGAAAAATAAGGTTGTGCCTGAGCAGGTGCAGGACTTCTATCCGACACCGGGCACACTTTCTACAGCCATGTACTATACAGGCATCGACCCACGCACAATGAAGCCTGTTTTCGTTGAAAAATCGGCAGAAGGCAAGGCTATGCAGCGCGCATTACTTCAGCCACGCAACCCTAAAAACCGCGCTCTTGTCGTCAAGGCTCTCAAAAAAGCCAAGCGCGAGGACCTTATCGGAAAGGGCGGACTTCTGTAATGAAGCCGTGGGAAATACTTAAAAAATACGGCGCTTATGACTCCTATATGGCAGACGGGTTCATCTGCGCCGTTTTCCCATATCTGCCCGAAAAGATAAGCGAAGGGAATATCTCCCTTTATGCCAGAGGGCAGGATTATCATATATGGGTGAAGGAAATATTAAACAAGGCTGTGGAAGAATTGCAGAGGACATATCCTGACAATCACTTCAAGCCGTACACAGACACCTCGCCTCACGATGAGGTTATGATTGCATATAAGTGCGGTCTTGGTGCTCTCGGCAAAAACCGTCTTATCATTACAGATGAATACGGCTCGTATGTCTTCATCGGCATAATAGAAACCGACCTTGAATGTACTGCTGAGCCTCGTGAAACTCGTAATTGTATCGGCTGCAATGCCTGCGTCAAGGCTTGTCCGGGATGTGCGATAGGGGAAAATGGGGTATGTTCGGATAAATGTCTGTCCCATATCACTCAGAAAAGGGCAGACCTTGATGAAAATGAAGCTGAAATGATAAAAAAACACAGCCTTATCTGGGGCTGTGATATCTGTCAGCTTGTCTGCCCTATGAACAAGGGCAAAAAGCATAGCGATATTGAGGAAATAATCCACACCCTTACTCCACAGGATGTGGATATTTCCGACAAACAATTCCGCAAAAAATACGCCGACTTCGCCTTCTCCTTCCGCGGCGTAAAACCTCTCAAAAGAAATCTGGAAATGAAACAGTAATATTTTTATCCCTTGCCTCCCTCTGACGAGGGGGGTGTCACGAAGTGACGGGGGGAGAGAACCT
>JAZUBN010000136.1:0-7380 GCA_045638565.1 Oscillospiraceae bacterium
CATAGCCGCCGCCTGCTGCGCCGCCCTTGACGCCGAAAACAGGACCGAGGGATGGCTCACGGAGGCAGATCATAACATTCTTGCCGATCTTGCTCATAGCATCGCCAAGACCGATGGATGTTGTTGTCTTGCCTTCGCCCATTGGTGTAGGGCTGATAGCTGTAACGAGAATGAGCTTACCGCTCTTTTCATTCTGCTTAGCTTCGTTTACAGCCTTCTGACTGATCTTAGCTTTGTACTTGCCGTAAAATTCGATATCGTCTTCTGTAAGACCGATCTTGTTTGCAATTTTAAGGATGTGCTCCATTTCGGCTGCCTGAGCGATCTGAATGTCTGTTAACATATGATTTCTCCCTTCTTGATTACAGTTTCCGCCATATTGTCGCCAAAGCGATAAAGCAGAGTTTCGAGATTTTTAGCTTTCCAGATTACTATATCACACTGCTTGCCGCGCTCAATAGTACCGATTTTGTCAGCCATATCGACTGCGCATGCGGCATTGAGTGTAACAGCAGTTAATATTTCTGCAGGTGTCATGCGGTACTTCAGATATGCAAGGTTCATTGCAAGCTGAAGATTATATGATGGGCAGGAGCCCGGATTGAAGTCGGATGCGATAGCCACAGGAACATCTCTCTTGATAAGTTCCTTTGCAGGAGCAAAGTGTTCACCAAGATAGAAGGATGTGGATGGAAGAACAGTTGCGATTGTTGCGCTGTCAGCAAGATGATTGATACCGTCGTTGTCGATCATAATAAGATGGTCGGCAGAAATTGCATTCATTTCTGTACCGAGCGGCACAGCGCCGATTACATTGATTTCATCAGCGTGAATCTTTGGAATAAGACCTGCCTTCTTGCCTGCTACAAGCACCTTGCGGCTCTGTTCAACATTGAATGCGCTGTTTTCGCAGAATACATCGCAGAATACTGCGAGAGGGATTTCTTCCTCGTGGTTGCGGCGCTGAAGTTCAGGAATCATTTCATTTACGATATAATCCACATATTCATCAGGCTTGCCTGCAAATTCAGGAGCAACAGCATGAGCGCCCATAAATGTAGGACAGATATCGATGAGAGTGTTCTTTCTCATTTCACGGATGACTTCAAGCTGCTTCATTTCATTTGCGATGTCAAGACCGTAGCCGCTCTTGATTTCGATAGTAGTGATACCAAGCTTTTTGATGTCGTTAAGAAGGCCCATCGACTTGTTGTAAAGCTCCTCGAAGGAATCCTTGCGAGTATTGCGTACTGTATCGATGATACCGCCGCCTGCTTCAAGGATTTCAAGGTAGGAAGCGCCGCGAAGCTTGAGAGGGACTTCGTGTTCACGCCAGCCGCCGAAAACGAGATGAGTATGGCTGTCAACAAGACCAGGTGTTACAAGCTGACCCTTGGCATCGATAATTTCATCGAACTGGCCGTTTGGAATTGTGTCACCCTCGTAGATGCCGAGAATTTCGCCGTTTTCGCAGACGATAGCAGCATCCTTATAGATGGAGATTTCGCCCTGAGCTCTGCCGCTCTTTGCGTAAGAGCCTGTCGGTGTGGCTAAAACACCGATGTTCTTGATAAGTTTCTTGCTCATGTTGTGTACCTCTTTATTATTCGTACATAATTACAATGTATTTCATTTGCGTTGCCACAGACAACATATCGCGCTGTGAAGCAGCATATCGCATTTGCATAGCAAATATATCGCACGCTCAGCGTATATCGCGTCACAAAGTGACATTTTAATCTTTATGCAATTTCAAAAATCCGCCTGACCATTCCCTTTCACCCCACAAAACAGGTTTTGCGGGGACCCCATATAATTAAATAGGCACGTCGCCACTCGGCGCCGGGGAAATGTCAGAATGGTGTTTAGTCCTTATGCAATTTCAAAAATCCGCCTGACCATTCTTCCATTTCTTTATCGTCGGACAGATATTCATTGGAATCGGCATATTCATTTTTTATATATCCAGGGAGAAGGTCGACACGCACCACCTTCTGCTTAAAGCTTTTCGGCGCGAAAACGTCGCTGAATGTGGCATTCGGGTCGGTTATTACAACGACCGACTTATACCAGTTGTCAAAATGCATTATTCTCTGGAAGAAGCGGGACATACCCTTCATCTCATCCTTCTTTATCCTGCGGATAAGATCGATATGCTCATTGGTGGACTTCATCGGATAAAAAATCCCTTCGACCACCTTATTTTCCCTGCCGCCGTGACTTCTTTCAAAGCCGCCGTCGTGATTTATTTCAATATTGCCGTAAATATCGTCACATTCGATGACAAAAGCCATTTTGCGTGTGAAAACCATACAGTTTACACGTGTAGCCTTGCCGCCATAGTTGATATTCACATCGCGGAGGATGTACATCGGCATATTGAGAGTGAGCAATGTGTCAATGATACGACGCTCGCCGAGAGCATTCTTCACGGCGCGGTCATATTCAGCTTTCACATCCTCGCCCGCTGCCATAAGCGCCTCAAGACGCCTGCACTCATCTTCCCATATGCTTGTATCTTTTAATATCGTTGGTTTATCTAACATTTGTTTCTCTATTCTTTGGATTTTTTCCTGGTAAACTTACATTCTGGATAGTTGCTGCAGCCATAGAACTCGCCATATTTGCCCTTGCGCAGTACAAGTTCTCCGCCGCATTCAGGACATTTATTTTCGAGCTGCTTGCGGAATTTCTCGGCATAATCACAGGTATTTTCACTGTGTTTTGCCAGAAACATTTCAGCGAATTCTTCCATCTGTCTATCATTCCATTCAGCTGTATTCGACTTTGCATTTTCCTTTTTAATATACTCTATAAGAGCATCTGCTCTTATGAGTTTATTCTTTATTTCCTTAGGTGCAAATCTGTCGTTAACCGCCGATTTAGGATTGGCTATAACCGTGACCGCTTTATATACGTCATCAAAGCCTCCGCCAATAAACTTATAGGCTATTCTGGTCAGTAGTCCTTTTTCAGCCTGTTTATCCTGATTCATCTTACGTAATAATGAAAGATGTCTTTCATTCTGTGTAATCGGAGAATATATCCCTTCGCGATGCTTTTTACCGCCATATTCAACTATACGAGTAAATGCTCCTTTGTTGTCCACCTCGATATTGCCATACATATTCTTACATTCAAGAATAAATATCAACTTTGAAGTTACAACAATAAAATCTATCTGAGCAGTATAATCTTCATACTCAAGATAAATGTCCCGAAGAACATACATAGGTATATGGCTGTTTTTCAGCTCGAAGATTATATTTTCTTCGCCTGCAATACCGGCCTTTACATTGCGTATTTCCTGCTCGATTTCCTCTTTCAGCCTGCCTTTTGCGGTAGCACTGAGTTCCATCAATTCAGCAAGCTGTTTTTCAGCTGAACTTGTTTCTTTAAGAAATACAGGATCTTTTTCTTTACCGAACAGCATTACGCCTTGCCCTTTGCGCCCTTGCTGCCGCCCTGTGCTGCCAGTACATTGGAATTGAAGCTGTAAACAGTAGATGCCTTTTCACGGTGCTTCTTGAGCGCAAGCTCAATGAGCTTATCCATAAGCTGTGTGAAGTCGACACCCGAAGCTTCCCAGAGATAGAAGGAAAGGGAGCCAGGGATTGTATTAGGCTCATTGATGAAGATTTCACCTGTTTCATCGTTGAGGAGGAAGTCGATACGGCATACACCAGAAAGACCGATAGCCTTGAAAGCTCTTACTGCAAGGTCCTGAATACGTGCTGTCTGACTTTCTGTGATAAGAGCAGGAAGCTGACGCTTTGTGCTGGACATACCCTTGCTCTTGCCGCCGCCCGATGTATATTTATCGTTGAATGTGAGAATATCTGTTGCGTTGAGTGGCTCTTCACATACAGATGGAATTGCATTATCGCAGTCGCCGAGAACCGAGCAGTTGATTTCACGGAGGTTTGGCACAGCGATTTCGCAGAGCACACGGGATGCGAATGTGAATGCGTGTTCGCATGCATCGAGAAGCTCTTCTCTGTTGTTAGCCTTCTTGATACCGATGGACGAGCCGAGGTTTACAGGCTTTACGATAACAGGGAAATTGAGTTCAGCGATGAGCTTGTCGAGAGCTGCATTTGTATCCTTGAAGAATTCGCTTCTGTGCATCTGGATACCCTTTACAACAGGAAGACCTTCAGCCATAAGCAAGCTCTTGCAGAGCCACTTATCCATACCTGTTGCAGAGGAAGTTACGTCTGGGCAGGCATAAGGCACGCCGAGATATTCCAGAAGGCCCTGAAGTGTGCCGTCTTCAACATTTGTGCCGTGAACGATAGGCACAGCGATGTCAAAACGGTCTACAACGCTGGACTTGATCTTGTTTGGAGGGTACTTCATAAGGACGCAGGAATTGACATCCTTTACAGGCACAACTCTTGTGCTTTCGGCGAGAGCCTTTTCGATGTTCTTGAAGCTTTCCATATAGCGGAGCTTTTCGCCTGTATAGAAGTCCCCGTTCTTTGTTATGTAAAGTGGGATAAGGTCATATTTGTTTGTATCGATGGCATTATAGCCCTGAAGTGCAGAAATGATTGAGATTTCGTGCTCGACCGATTTACCGCCGAAAATAACGGCAACTCTAGGCTTGTTCATAGTATTTCTCCTTGTATAAACTTAATATTGCCTCTCCTGTGCAAGGAGAGGGGGACCGCCTCAGGCGGTGGAGTGGTTGTTTTTTATTCAATAATACCGCAGGTGATATATTTTACATCACAGCGTCCATAATGCCGAAGAATACCTTAGGCTGATCGAGGAAAGGATAATGTCCTGCCCCCTTTACAACGGCAAGACCTGCCTTCTGCATGAGCTTTTCCATTGTATAGCCATCACTTACCGGTGTTGCATCGTCATTTTCGCCCCAGATGAGCAGTACATCTGCATCGATTGCACTCATAAGGAACTTGAGGTCTTCGTTTACAACGAGAGAAAGTGTATGCTTCATAACGTTGCTTGCGCTGTTGTAATCGGCAGAGCCTGCGTTGCCTCTGCGCTCTTCCCAGAGAGGCATAAAGAAGAAGCCGCCGATTTTTGTATTTACGATTTTCTTGCAAAGCTTGTAAGTATAAACCTTCCAGTAATAGCTGAGCGGACGCTTTGGCACGATGCCCGCGCCATCGATAATGACAGCCTTTTTGCATATAATTTTATCAGTGTGAAGGCTCATCAGCTTTATCATAAGGCGCACACCGAAGGAATGGCCCATAAGAATAACTTCTTTAAGCCCCATTTCCTTGCAGAAATCAAGGACAAAGTTCACATATTTATCCACAGTCCAGCCTTCAGGTGGCTCAGGAGTCTTGCCGCAGCCCGGTGTTTCAGGGGCGATAACGCGGTAATTCTTGCCTTCGAGGAAGTTAAAAATGCTCTGGTAAACTTCAACAGGCGCAGCCCAGCCGTGAAGGAAAAGCACAGTCTTTTCGCCTTCGCCGCTGTCGTAATAATTGGTATTGATATTCTGAATTGTGATATTTTTAAGCATATTAGCCTCGGTATGTCAGAGATTTATGCACACTGAAAAAGCGCATAGTTATACACTATTTATTGTATCACAAATTTTTTGATAATACCACAGTATTTTGGCAAAAATATAAAAAAATAACGCGGCGGCATACAATATCATCCGCTGCATAAGGAGGATTTTATTTTGAAACTTACAAAAGAGCAATATTCAGAGGTCTATCAGCGCCATACAGCATCTTCAAACATTGTAAAGGACTGTATGTGGGCATTTTTCGTGGGCGGATTTATCTGTCTTATCGGTGAAATTTTCAGGAATTTCTATATTTCACAAGGTCTGAGCGAGCAGTCTGTGTCGATTGCCGTGCCGATAACAATGGTGTTTCTCGGCGTGCTTATGACAGCTTTGCGTGTGTACCATAAAATCGCCAATAAGGCAGGGGCAGGCACACTCGTGCCGATTACAGGCTTTGCCAATGCGGTATCATCGGCAGCTGTGGAATTCAAGGCAGAGGGCATAATCTTAGGCACCTGCGTAAAAATGTTCACAATAGCAGGCCCTGTAATCGCCTGCGGCACCTCCGCCAGCATAGCGTATGGACTTGTGCTGCTTCTGCTGGATTAGAAAAAGCGGGCGGGCGCAGAGACCCGCCCCTACATAAATACACATTCGTAGGGGGCGTCGCCCTCGACGTCCCGTAATAAAAAGGCTCTCCATTCGGAGAGCTTTTTATGTTTATTTATCTGGATAATTTGTATTTTACTTTTTCTATTCAAAATCCTTTTCGAGCGAGGCTGTGAAAATAAAAATATCATAGGATGTCAACTTAAGACAGGCCATATTCTGAGGCAATTTTCCGAATATCGTCTTATAATGTACACAGGCGGCAAGACAGCTGCCCTCTCTTGCAGGGTGGGAATTATCCGAGCAATAAAGCTCGATTCCGCTGCCCCCTCTGTAAACATCGGCAAAATACTTACCCACAGGAGAAATCTCCATTTCCATTAGTTCCGCGGCTTTTTTATATTTTTCGTGAATGATATTGGTCATCGCAACAGAGCTCAGCCTGTTTTCAGCCAGAAATTCCGCTCCATTTTTCCTGCCCCATGTTTCATAAAGGACAAACTTTGAAACTCTCGACCCGATATCCTCCTTAATCATCGTAAGTCCATTTATAAAAGCATCATTGTCAGTTATAGGCAGAAGGCTGTTTTCCTGCAGAATGCATACATCAATATGATTTTCCGCCGTTATTTCACGCACCTTCGCCCAATGGCTGTCGTATGGTGTGAGGTTTTCATACAGCTTCCTGTCAGGGCAGGTCACTGCAAAAACCCTCACATCACGCCCGTTTGCCTTGCATAATGTGTCAAAAAGCGCAGGCATATCGTTGTAATATGTATAACTGTTACCAATAAAAAGTATGTTCATAATTTATTCCCTGTATTGTCAGTTTTCAAGGCATCTATGCCTTTTATACCATTATATCAAAATACACGCAGATATGCAAATCCTGTGTATAATCTTCCCTTTATCCACACAAAATAACACAAAAACTTACTATGAGGTACAATATGAAGCTTACGGGCAAGACAATTACATTCACAAACCCCATATACGTTAAATCGTGGGCCAGCGCTGTCGGGAGCAAGGAGACGGCAGGGCCTCTGAAAAACCATTTTGACCTGACCTTTGACGACGACCTTCTTGGTCAGCCAACGTGGGAAAAGGCAGAGACTCAGCTTGTCAGGTCGGCAGTAAAGACGGCGCTCGACAAGGGCGGAGTCACCCTTCCTCAGCTCGACTTTATGACGGGCGGAGATCTTCTCAACCAATGCACCGCATCATCCTTTGCGAGCCGTGATTTTTCCGTTCCATTCATCGGTCTTTACGGCGCCTGC
>JAZUBN010000137.1:0-5945 GCA_045638565.1 Oscillospiraceae bacterium
CATGGCTACGATCCGACTTGCTTATGAACGAAGATGTGAAGTATGTTGTCTCCACAGGCTACGGCAGAGACCTTCTTCCTCAGGCTGACAAGAAGATCACAGAAATCACTTGCCACGGCAAGGGTGCTGCCTTCCTCAGCCCTGGTATCGACTCTGTTGTCGACATCGGCGGTCAGGACTGTAAAGCTATTTTGCTCGACAGATTCAACAACATTGCCGACTTTATGATGAACGACAAATGCGCAGCCGGCACAGGCCGCTTCATCGAAATGATGAGCCGTATCATCGACTGTCCTATCGATGATATCGATGCATTCACAGAAGGCAAAAGCCCTGTTGAAATCTCAAGTATGTGTACAGTTTTCGCAGAAAGTGAAATCATCAGCCTTCTTGCAGAGGGTATCGACAGAGGTGACATCGCTCTCGGTGTTATCCGCTCCATCTGCAGACGTACATCCTTCTTTGCTCAGAAGATCAGATCTGAACAGGCTGTTTTCTTCAGCGGCGGTCTCGCTCGTTTTGAAGTTTTCAGAAGAACTCTCGAAGAGTTTATCGGTCTTCCAGTCCGCACACATCCACAGAGCCAGTTTGCAGGCGCAATCGGCGCAGCTGTAATCGGCTATGATATGGCAAACAGAAAGAAATAGCTGAATAATATTAAAAGCCATCTCGTATGAGGTGGCTTTTTTACATTTCGATTATTTTATTTGCGGCAGAGCGGACGAATGCCGAATCGTGCTCGACAAAAATCATTGTGATGTCGTTATTTTTAATCAGCTCTTCTATCTGCATTCGTGAAAAGACGTCGATATAATTGAGCGGCTCATCCCACACATAAAGATGAGCGCTTTCGCACAGCGAGTGGGCAATCATAACCTTTTTCTTCTGCCCTTCGCTCATATTTTCTATATTCTTTTCCCTCTGCTCACGGGTTAAATCAAGCTTACGCAGAATGGCTTTGAAAAGGCTTTCGTCAATTCCGTTGGCGGCGGCATAGTCCTTGAGATTGCCCGAAAGGCTGTCTGAATACTGGCTCAGGTAGGATATTTTAAGACCATTCCCCTTATGGAATGTGCCCTTGAAGCCTATGTTTTCGCCGAGAATGAGCTTAAGAAGGCTTGTCTTTCCACAGCCGTTTTTGCCGCAAAGGGCTATCTTGTCCCCTCTCCTTATGTCAAGTTCAATTCCTTTACACACTATGTTTTCATCGTAGTTTATCGAAAGGTCACGGGCATAGACAAGGATATCAGAATGGAACTTGAGTGGATGTATTTTCAGCTCGTCGGCCTGCTCAATATTTTTAAGCAAGGCGCTTTTTTCCTCGATGGCTTTTTCCTGTCTGCGCTGAAGATTCTTTGACCTCTGCATCATTTTCTCCGCCTTATGCCCAATGAAGCCTCTGTCCGGCCTGAGCCCTGAATTGCGTGTGCCGCGCTTGGTCTTTTCAAGGGCATCCGACCATCCTGCTGTCCTTTCCGATGCTGCTTCAAGCTGACGGATACTCTTTTTCAGGCTTTCATTTTTGGCAATTTCATAGTTGTCCTGCATCTCTTTATTGTGAAACCAGGATGAAAAATTGCCGCTCTGCACCTCGATATTGGCCTTGTTTATCGAAAGGATATGGTCAACGCACTCATCGACAAAGTCGCGGTCGTGGGAGACGAGAATGAATCCTTTTTTGCTATTAAGATAACGTGCGACCTTTCTTCTGCCGTCAGCATCGAGATGATTGGTCGGCTCATCTATAAGCAGAAATCTTCCCTCACGGCTGAAAAGAAGCGCAAGCATTACCTTCAGCCTTTCGCCCCCTGACAGAGTGGAAAACTCCCTTTCCAGAACATCATCGGTGACACCAAGCATACTGAGTTCTTTTTGAAATTGCCAGAACTCCATTTCAGGCTCAAGCTCACAGGCGAGCTGGGCCGTATTGATATTCATATTTTCAACGGTGTATGGGAAATACATAAAATCAACATCGGAGATTATCTGCCCGCGGTATTCGTATTTTCCCATCAGCAGATTGAGCATAGTCGTTTTGCCTCTGCCGTTTCTGCCGATAAACCCCAGCTTCCAGTCGGTGTCAATGCGGAAGCTGGCATTTTCAAAGACGTTGTCATAGCTGCCATCATAGGCAAATGTTAAGTTTTTGATTTCGATGACCGACAAGTTTTCCGCCCCTTCCGTAATATGATAATGATATTATATCACACCTGACCGTATTTTTCTACCGTATCTTTTTCATAACAGCCACAAGGACGGTCATATCGTCATCAATGCGGTCTTTGGTATGTCCTGCCTTATCAATGAGGCTTGTTACAAGGGCGGAAGGCTGGTCTTCGGTTTTTATAATCAGCTCCATTTCATTTACGTCGCCCTCTTCCAGCACTCCGTCGGTACCCATTATGACCATATTACCCTCACTCAGTCGGAAATATGACGGTTTGTTCAAGCTTTCGGTGTTTTCCTCAAGACCGGGCGGAAATGCATTGGAAACGAACTTCTGCACCTTGCCGTTTCGCTTTATATATGTAGGTGATGCGCCGTATTTCAACAGCTTGCCCTCCCCTGAAAACATATTTATCTCCAGCAAATCAAGGGTGGCAAAGCCAATCTTGTCCACATTCATCGAAAGCACAGGCAGAATGGCCTGCACGCTTTCCTCCATTGAACAGCCCGCCTTTATAAATCTTGCAATAAGCGACAGAGCATTTTCGGCGGCTAAATGCGCCTTTTCCCCCGAGCCCATGCCATCAGACAGCATAATAATGGCTCTGCCATCGTCTGTAACAAAATACATATAGAAATCGCCACAAATCTGCTCTCCTTTCTTTTCACGTACTCCGGTGCTGACAGATACCGAAAACCTTTCTTTCTCACGCATACGCCACAGAATATTTCTGCCCATCTGCACCTTCTCTGCTTTATAAAACTCTCTGCCAAGACAAAGAGAAATACTGTCTGATATCTGATTTAAGTCTTCCACACCTCGTTCAAGCCGGGAAATCTCTACACACATCCGTCCGCCTGTCATATATACAGTCGCTCTTGCCTTTTTATCATAACAACCAAGCAGGCCTGCAATACGCTTTTCATATTCCGGAAAATATTCGGTGCCGTCTGCCCTTTCACTCATACTTGCAATCGCCTTCTGCATTCCGGCATACTGACGGGCAACCAGTTTTCGTCTGCCATTTTCCTCATTTTCACGCATTTTTCGGCGCATATAAAGGCTGTATTCCTGATTTATCGCACCAATAAGCCTTGTTATATTAAGGCATCGTGCGGCAAAATGATATGGCATATCGGTATTCACAATAAAACCTTTCTTGCGCAGGATTTCCGTTATGTCATTCATAACTCCGCAGGTTGTTACATAATCTCTGTCCCAGCAGTTTCCTGCAACGGGGCAGTTTCTGCAGGCTGTATCAGCCGCCTTATCAAAGACAGATGATATATCATTGTCGTTGTTTGTCCTGCCAATATTGCCGATTTTCTCGATCGATTCGTATATGTGATCGATAGCTCCCGAAAATGCCGAAAGCCTGTCCTTCATATTATCGGAATTTTCCGATTTCTGAGGCTCAGTTCTTCGTGACTCAGTATAGAAAAAGGATGCCGTTCTTTCGAGCACACTATGGGGCAGAGTGACAAAAGCGAACGTTGCCGTCATACTCTCAAGCAAGGTTGAAAGACCTGTGCCGTTATCGCCGCAGACAAAGGCGGCAAAGGCTGAAACTACTGTATAAACAAGGGTAATCTGATACTTTCCGCTTATTTTCATAAGGCTCATAAGGACGGCCGAAATGCCGTATACGCCGCTGTAAAATATTTCTCCTCGGCTTATATCCATAACCATACCAAAGGAAATAGCAGTCATCACCCCACTCTGCAAATTACCTCCATACATATAAATAAATATGGCGAATATAATCATACATCTGGCAACTGAGACCACACCGAACAGATGCATTCCGCTGAAAAACATTATATATGTAATGTAAAGTGCCGTTCCAGCCGCCCTTTTCATATTAATTTTGTCACTTGTAAAGCCCATAAAGCAATATGTAAGCAGAGCTGTAATCATCATTTCAGCAATAACTGTGCCGAAGTTTGACAGGCTTTCGCTCAACATTACAAGTCCCGCTGTGAAGCCGACTGCCACCGATGCAGCAAATGGCAGGATACTTTTATACCGATATTCTTTAGCAGTCATCACTCCGAGTGACACAAGCACTATCACGGCACCCATATAGCACAGTCCATCACCCGAGTGAAAAAAGACATATCCCATAGCGGCTCCGAAGGCTGTGACGATACTTAAATTTGTGAATGTAAATGCCCCGCAAAGAGCAACTCCGAAGGGACTCATCGCGCTGACAGAAGCTCCAGACGATAAAAATGATGCCAGCATCCACATCACATACGTTATGCCTTCCTTTTCTTTTACCGCCTTTTTTCCCTTTATAACAAGAATTTCACCCAGTTTTTTAGCGTCTGATATTCTCTCCAGAACTTTTTCTTTCATCATTATCACTCCAATCTTTACACGATTATACATCACCCTTCATAAAAATCTCATCGGGAAATGACGAAGAAATACTCGTAAATAAATTTACATAAATGCATTTACAAATTATTTGCAATTTACCTATTGACAATGGCGCAAAATGTGCTATAATACAGTTAGCACTTAGGAAGTGAGAGTGCTAAAAGCGAGGTGACACAATGGAATTACCTGAAAGAAAAAAGAATGTTCTCAAAGCGATTGTGAAAAACTATATACTGACAGCCGAACCTCAGGGCTCCAAGTCGATCGCCAGTGAACTTGGCAGCGTTTCTTCAGCCACTATCAGGCATGACATGAGTGACCTTGAGGAAATGGGATTTCTTGAAAAGCCTCATGTATCGGCAGGCAGAGTTCCTTCCTCCCTGGCTTACCGCTTTTATGTGGATGAGCTGATGGACAGATACAACGATACAGCTCACGAGATCGAACATCTCCAGAGCCTTATCGAAAGTAAGATGGCCGATCTTGACAACATTGCTCAGTCGGCATCTCAGATACTTTCTGAAATTACAAATTATGCCGGTATTTCCTTCAAAAGACGAATTGGAGCGCCGGTTTTCAAAAAGATTCAGCTTATGCCGCTGGACAACGGTCTTTCCTATGCCCTTATTGCTGTAACATCGGGCGCAGAAGTGAAAAGCAAGGTGATAACCCTTGAAAGGCCGATTTCTGACAGTGAAATTGATGTATTTATAAACTCGGTCAACAAGATGCTGAAAGAAAGGGCATCCAAAGAGGTTTTTGATGCTGTAAGGCAGATTATGTCCCCTCTCGATGCCATATATCCGCTGGCAGTCAAGGTTTTTGACTTCATCAGCGCGGCACCTGACAACCGAAATGAAAGCATATATATAGATGGTACCACAAAGCTTCTGACTCAGCCTGAGTTCCAGAAAAACGACAGAGCGTTAAAACTTTTCGAATTCCTTTCAAAAAGCGAAAACATCTCCTCTGTTGCAACTCCTGCTGACGGCAAGCTGGTAAACATCAAAATCAGTCCGCAGACTCAGGTTGGTGAGCTTTCGGACACAGCATTTGTATTTACAACTTATAACATGGGTGAAGGCGAGCAGGGCGTGCTTGGCGTTGTAGGTCCTTCACGAATGGACTATGCTGAAGTTGCTGCAAAGCTCGAAGCATTTGCAAAAACTCTCGGAAAGTTCTACCCTGCTATAACTGAACATAACGATAACGAATAATCCGGAGGAATAATGGAAGAAGTAAAGAAGGAGCCTCAGACAGAGGCTGAAACTGAAAACACACAGACTGCACAGCCTGAAGAGCTTATGTCTGACGGCGCTGTTGACAATCATGTAAGCAAGCTTGAAGTTGCACTCAAGGAAAGCGAAGACAGATATATGAGAATCCTCGCTGAATA
>JAZUBN010000138.1:0-2756 GCA_045638565.1 Oscillospiraceae bacterium
GGTGTAATTTTAATTGGACGCATTTCGTCGAGAGCGCGACCGTCAATACGTTTTGACATGGTTATGTTTCCTTTCTTGTGTAGGAAATGGAATTGTGAGGAGATATTTTGTAGGGGCGAGCATTGCTCGTCCGAAAAGGAAATGAACAGTGAATGATGAATAATGAATAATTGCGGTGTGACGGGGTGACATTGGATAGGGGACAATCCCTCCACCGCAAGCGGTCCCCCTCCCTTTACACAAGGGAGGCAGCAGGGGTTTTGTAGGGGCTGATGCCCACATCAGCCCGCGGGACTCCGATGGGATTGATTAGGGGATTATCTTACTCAAAGAATGCCTTGAGGAAGTTTTCCGGTTCGAATTCGAGCAAATCGTCTGCCTTTTCGCCGACGCCGATGAACTTGATTGGGATATTCATCTTAGCAGAGATAGCCGCAACAACGCCGCCCTTTGCTGTGCCGTCGAGCTTTGTGACGACAACGCCCGAAAGCTGTGTGACAGCGCCGAACTGTTCAGCCTGGCTGAGAGCGTTCTGACCTGTTGTGGCATCGACAACGAGGAGAGTTTCCTTGTCGTTGTCAGGAAGCTCACGGTCGATGATTCTGTTCATCTTTTCAAGCTCACGCATAAGATTCTGCTTGTTATGGAGGCGGCCTGCTGTATCGCAGATGACAACGTCAACGCCACGAGCCTTTGCCGCTGTGATGCCGTCGAAAATAACAGCCGCAGGGTCAGCGCCTTCTGCGTGACGGACAATCTGCGCACCGCATCTGTCAGCCCAGATTGTAAGCTGGTCGGCGGCAGCGGCACGGAATGTGTCAGCCGCAACAAAGAGGACTTTCTTGCCTTCCTGTGTCAGTTTCTGACCGATTTTGCCGATAGTTGTAGTCTTGCCAACGCCGTTTACGCCCACAACCATGATGACAGATGGCTTGGAATTGAGCTTGAGGGAGTTGTCGAGAGTCATCTTATTCTTGAGGATGTCGATGAGAGCTTCCTTGACCTGTGCTCCAGATTCAAGCTTATCGAGCTTGGCGCGGTTGCGGAGCTCGTCGATGATTTCCTGGGAAAGGGAAGCGCCCAGGTCGCTCATGATGAGGGCATCGAGAAGCTCTTCGAGAAGGTCCTCGTCGACCTCACGGAATACAGCGAAAACGCTGTTGAGGGCAGAGTCGATATTCGCCTTTGTCTTGGCAAGACCCTGCTTGATTTTATCAAAAAATGCCATTGTTTTCTCCTTTGGGGAAGATAAAGTAGGATATTGTAGGGGCGAGCATTGCTCGTCTGAAAAGGAAATGAATAGTGAATGATGAATAATGAATAATTGCGGTGTGACAAGTCACATCTGATAGGGGATTTTGTAGGGACAATTCACGAATTGTCCGATCAGATATGCCTTGCGGCACCACCTCATCCGTCACACTTTGTGTGACACCTTCCCCTCAAGGGGAAGGCTTTTTGCGGGATTTTTCAATGTCCGATAAAACCACGCAAAGGTGACAGAGGTTTTCTCTGTCACCTTGAGAGGGAAATTGTTGGGTTTTAAAGAAAATTGCAACCTATGTGTCCTGCGTTTATAAGCCACCCTGACAGGGGGAAGCCACCCGATTTTGACGAATTCATTTCGGCAAAATCACACAGGACTTTCGGAAAAGCAGAATCTTCGCAAACTAATGCAAAGCCTGCTTTGCATTACTGCATTATTCGCCGAGGAAGTCCTTGCGAACGCGGAGGTATGCAGCAACAGGATCTTCCTGAGCTGTGATTGGACGGCCGACAACGATGAAGTCTGTGCCGATTTCACGAGCCTTCATTGGAGTTGTAACACGGGACTGGTCGCCCTTGTCGCCGTCTGGGTAACGGATGCCAGGAGTTACTGTCTTGAATTCCATACCGCAAGCCTTCTTTACGATTTCAGCTTCCAGTGGGGAACATACAACGCCGTCAAGACCAGCCTTCTGAGCGTTCTGTGCATAGTGAGCAACAACGTTTTCGATCTTTTCTGGGATGAGAAGGTCGCGCTGCATTGTTTCTTCGGATGTGGATGTGAGCTGTGTAACAGCGATGAGGATTGGAACTTCGCCGCCGTTTGCGCCTTCGATGAGGCCCTGCTTTGCAGCTTCCATCATAGCGATAGTACCGGAAGCGTGAACATTTGTCATGTCAACGCCGAGACGAGCAAGGTTTGCCATAGCCTTTCTTACTGTTGTTGGGATATCGTGAAGCTTGAGATCGAGGAAGATCTTGTAGCCCATAGCCTTGATTTCGCGAACGATATCAGGACCTTCGCCGTAGAAAAGTTCCATACCGATCTTAACATATGGGTTGAGGCCTTCGAACTTCTTGAGGAAGTTGAGTGTAGTTTCCTTGTCCTTAAAGTCACAAGCGATAATTACGTCACGCATGGTAGAGTTCTCCTTATAATATAATGAATTGCACAGGCTGTGCATGAATTGGCTTGCGCCGTGAATTGCCTTTTGGCATGAATTGTTGCTTTGCAACATTATGGTATCTGCGATGCGATTTAATAGGTTTCTCTCCCCCCGCCCTTCGGCCACCCCCCTCGTCAGAGGGAGGCAAGTTAGCTTTCCCCTTGAGGGGAAGGTGGGAGGGATTGTTACTTATTTAATGTGATTTATCACACATCAACATTTGCAAAGCAAATATTTTAATTGTTAAAGACAGATGAGTTCCACCTCATCCACCACTGACGTGGTCCCCCTTCTCCTGCTGGAGAAGGCTATGTTAATTAGTGT
>JAZUBN010000139.1:0-9669 GCA_045638565.1 Oscillospiraceae bacterium
GGCAAGCACCTCCCCTACATATTATTTAATCGTGCGAAGCACACCATAATGTCCCACAGGGGTAATTCATGCCGTAAGGCAATTCATTTTAATTTACGAATATAAAAACAACGTTTTACATATTAAAACAGAAAGAGGTAATTATGGAACGTATAGGTATCAATGATTTCAGACTTTACAAGGGTTTAAGCGAACTTTCTTACAGCCCTGACGGAAAGAAGCTTGCTTTTGTTGCAAGACAGTCCAAGGAAAGCGGCAAGGGTTACGATGCAAACATCTACATTTACGATATCGCATCCAAGGAAACAAAGCAGTTAACTTCCCTCGGCGACAGCGCAACATATATGTGGCTTGACGATAATAATCTCATCTTCCCTGGTGTACGCGGCGACAAGAAGCCTGGCACAACAGATTTCTATAAGATCTCTCTCGACGGCGGCGAAGCCAAGAAGATGTTCACAATCCCAATGCCTGTAATGCAGATCAAGAAGATCGACGGCGAAAACTTCGCTTTCGTTGCTAAATACGACCACAACAAGGAACGCCTTGCAAAGATGACTCCTGAACAGCGTGAAGAAGAAAAGGATTACATCATCATCGATGAACTTCCATTCTGGTTCAACGGCGCAGGCTTTATCAACAAGACAAGAAAGGTGCTCTACACATATAATATTCCATCCGGTAAGGTGACACAGGTTGCCAACAAGTGGTCCGATGTGATGTATGTAGGCATCTTCGGCGACAAGATTTTCTATACTTGCACAACATACAAGGATAAGAAGCCAAAGACAAACGAGCTCCACTGCTATAACATCAAGGAAAACAAGGACGAAAAGCTTATCGCAGGCGGTAAGTATTCCATCAATTCCGCTGGTATTGCATTCGGCAAGGTATGCGTTCTTCTCTCCGACTGCAAGAGCTACGGCACAGGCGAAATCTGCGACTTCTATTTCCTTGAAGACGGCAAGCTCACACGCTTCCACGAAGCTGAATTCGGCTATAACAACTCTGTCGGCTCCGATACACGCGGTGGCGGCGGCATCACAATGAAGTATACAGACAACGGCATCTATACAACAAAGGGCATCCATACAAATGGCGAACTCCACGTTATCAAGGAAGACGGCTCCTTCGAAGTTATCGTAAACGGCGAAGGCACAGTTGATATGTTCGACATCAAGGACGGCGTTATCCACTTTATCGGTATGCGCGGTCAGAAGCTCCAGGAACTTTACGATGTAAACTGCAACCAGCTTACAACTCTCAACGAAAAGGCTCTCGAAGGCAAGTATGTTGCTGTTCCAGAAGTTATGAACATCATCTCCGATGATACACTCATCGAAGGCTTTGTTATGAAGCCAATCAACTTTGACCCAGATAAGAAGTATCCTGCTATCGTTGACGTTCACGGCGGCCCAAGAACAATCTACGGCTCTGTATTCTTCCACGAAATGCAGTACTGGGCAAGTGAAGGTTACTTCGTATACTTCTGTAACCCACGCGGCTCCGATGGTCGTGGCGATGACTTTGCTGACCTTCGTGGTAAGTACGGCACAATCGACTATGATGACCTTCTCAGATTCTGCGATGCAGTTGAAGAAAAGTATCCTCAGATCGATAAGACAAAGGTCGGTATCACAGGCGGCTCTTACGGCGGCTTTATGACAAACTGGGCAATCGGCAATACAAACCGCTTTGCTGCAGCGGCTTCCCAGCGTTCTCTCACAAACTGGATTTCTCTCACAAACCTTGCTGACATCGGCTATACATTCGACGCAGACCAGGTTCAGGGCACAGCATGGAGAAATATGAAGCGCATCTGGGATCAGTCCCCACTCAAGCACGCTAACAAGGCAAAGACACCTACACTCTTCATCCACTCCGAAGAAGACTACCGCTGCCTCCTCTCCGAAGGTATGCAGATGTTCTACGCTATCAAGAATGCAGGCTGCGTAGCAAGAATGTGCATCTTCAAGGGCGAAAACCACGAACTTTCCAGAAATGGTAAGCCAATCCACAGAACACGCCGTCTCGCTGAAATCACAGGCTGGTTCGACCACTATCTCAAGGGCATCAAGAAGTAAAATATAAATAATAAGCGTTCCCTGCCTCCCTTGCCTAAAGGGAGGGGGACCGCTTGCGGTGGAGGGATTATTACCTATTAAATGTGAGCCTGCCTCACACCACAATGTTTGCAAAGCAAACAATTCATGCCATAAGGCAATTCATGGCGGAGCCGATTCATGCGTTTTACGCAATTAATTTAAATAAAAGGAGCAATACTATGTTTGACATTCTCATTAAAAACGGTCTTGTCTATGACGGCACAGGCAAAGCTCCATTCAGTGCTGATATAGCAGTTAAAGACGGCAAAATTGCAAAAATTGCCGATGTAATCAACGATGAAGCAGCTAAAATCATCGACGTAAAGGGTCTTTGCGTATCTCCGGGCTTCATCGATATCCATTCCCATTCGGATGACAACTTTATCGAAGATGACGGCTGTCAGGCCAAGCTTTTCCAGGGTGTAACAACCGAGCTTGCCGGTCAGTGCGGCTTTACAATCTTCCCTTACCTTGAAGAAAAGAAGGACATTATGAGAGCTTATGTTCTCAATGGCCCTGAAAATATAGCTCATACAATGGATGAATTCATTGAAAGAGCACATAAAAACAATCAGAAGATGGCAGTTAACCTTGCTTATCTCATCGGTCACGGCGCACTCCGCGCAAATACTGCCGGCTTCTCCGATCCTGCAACAGATGCCGACAACGCAAAGATGGCTGAAATGCTCGATTATGAAATGAAGTCGGGCGCATTCGGTATGTCTCTCGGTCTCGGCTATGCTCCGGGCGTTATGGCAGACCAGGAAGAGCTTAATAATTTAGGCGCAGTCGTTGCAAAGTATGACGGCGTTATTATGTCCCATATGAGAAATCAGGCAGACCAGATTTATGATTCTCTCGAAGAAATGTTTGAAATCAACCGCAAGACAGGCTGCCGTATCAATATTTCCCATCTCAAGTTTGGCGGCAAGAAGAACTTCGGTCACGCAAATGAACTGTGGCAGTATATCGTTGATGCACAGAATAAGGGCATCAAGGTTACAGCCGATATGTATCCTTACGAAGCTTCTTCCTCCGGTATCACAAATATATGGCCTAAGTGGGCACTCAAGGGCGGTATTCCTGCAGCAGTAGGTCTTCTGGAAACAGAAAAGAGCGAAGAAATTATGGACTTCCTCCGTGCTCAGCTTCAGAGCGAAAAGGACGGACACGGCATTTTCATCGTTTCCACACGCGGCAAGGCTCCTTATGCTGACGGCAAGGATGTTTTTGAAATCTCTCAGGAACTTGGCATTCCAATGGCTGAAACTGTGGCTAAAATTGCTGCTGAAACAGAAGGCAACTGCCAGTGCGTATTCTTCTCAATGGACATCAATGACGTTCACTATCTCCTTAAGCAGGATGTTTCCATCGGCTCTGACGGCTCTGCTTATCCGCTTGATCCTGCGAAGAACGAAGGGCGTCACCACCCAAGAAACTTCGGCACATTCCCTTGCTTCCTTCGTCTGGCTCGTGAGCATAAGCTTTGCGACCTACAGACAGCTATCTACCGCATCACAAAGAAGTCTGCCGACATTATCGGCATCACAGACCGTGGTGTGCTTATGGAAGGCAAGGCTGCCGACATCACAATCTTTGACGGTGAAACAATCGCTGATCAGGCTACATATAAGAATCCGTTTGCAGGCGCAAAGGGACTTCATCACGTTATCGTAAACGGCGAAATGGCCATCGAAAACGGCGAACAGACAGCTGTGAGAGCAGGTAAGTTCCTCAGAAAAACAGAGATGTAAAAAAGCCTTCTCCAGCAGGAGAAGGGGGGCCGCTTGGGGCGGATGAGGGCATCCGCCCCTACAATATTCCCAAACAACAAATTCATTAAAATATACAAGGAGGCTATACTATGAAACCTATTTCCGCATTCTATAATGTAATGAGTTCGGCAAATCCAAAGTGGATCGACAGTGAAACATTCGCATTCATCGGCAATGCCTCGGGCGCATTTCAGGTTTGGCAGGGCTATGCAGACGGCAGAGCTCCTGTTCAGCTTTCCTTTGACGAAAACCGAGTATGGACTCTCGGCGGCGCTGACATAAACAAAAACGTATACTTCGGTATGGACACAGGCGGCGACGAACAGGAACAGATTTATAAGGTGGACTGGAACACAAAGGAAGTCACTAACCTTACAAACAATCCAAAGGCTCGTCACTATATCGGTCCATCCTCCCCTGACGGAAAGTATCTCTATTTCGCAGGCAACGCAAGAAATCCTGCCAATTTCGACCTTTGCCGTATGAATCTTGAAACTTATGAGCAGGAAATCATCCTTCAGAATGAGGACAATTACAATAATCCTGGCTCACTCTCTCCAAACGGCAGATATCTTACATTCAATAAGATGAAGGGTCTTACAGTAAATTATATGTGGATTCTCGACCTTGAAACAGGCAAGGCTGAAAAGGTTGTTGAAGAAATGGAATTTGCTACAGCAAAGAATGCTTGCTGGAACAAGGACTCCACAGGCTTCTGGTTCCTGACAAACTACCAGAGCGAATGGATGAACATCGCATATTATGACCTCGCTACAAAGAAGATGGAATACTGCCATACAAAGGAAGGCTGGGATATCGACCAGATCGCACTTTCCAAGGACGGCAGATATATGGCTGAAGCCATTAACGAAGGCGGCTATCTTAAGCTTAAGGTATGGGATATGGTTGAAAAGGTTGAAGTAAACCATCCTGCAATTCCAAAGGCATCGGGCGGCAACGTAAGCTGGAATGGCCATAAGCTCATTATGAATCTCACAAGCGGTAAGCGCACAAATGATATCTGGGTGCTCGATCTTGATGCAGATTCATTAAAGCGTGTTACAACAAGCCCTATGGGCGGCATTACTTCGGATGACCTTGTTGAGCCTGAGCTTCACAAGTTCAATTCCTACGATGGTCTTGAAGTGCCATTCTGGGTATTCCGTAAGGAAAAGAAGGCAAATAAGGTTGTCATCGAAATCCACGGCGGCCCTGAAGGACAGGAAAAGCCAATCTTCAAGCCTCTTACAGCATATCTCGTAAGCCGCGGCTTTACAGTTGTTGCTCCAAATGTACGTGGCTCTGTCGGTTACGGCAAGACATATACACATCTTGACGACGTTGAAAAGCGTATGGATTCTGTAAAGGATATCGAAGCTCTTGTAAAGTATATCATCGAAGCAGGTATTGCTGAAAAGGATAATATCGCTGTTATGGGCGGCTCCTACGGCGGATTTATGACTCTCGCCTGCATCACAGAATATCCTGAGCTCTTCTCCTGCGCTGTCGATACTGTCGGTATCTGCAACTTTGAAACATTCCTTGAAAATACATCGAGCTACCGTAGAGCAAACCGTGAAGTGGAATATGGCTCGCTTGAACATCATCGTGATGTGCTCCGTGCTATCTCTCCTATTCATAAGATTGACAAGGTAAAGTGTCCGATGATGGTAATCCACGGCGCACGTGACCCACGTGTTCCAATCGGCGAAGCTGAGCAGGTTGTGGAAAAGGTATCTGCAAAGGGTATTCCTGTCAAGTATCTCAGATACGAAGACGAAGGCCACGGTCTTGCCAAGCTCAAAAATAAGCTTGACTGCTATCCACAGGTTGCAGACTTCTTAAATGAACATCTGAAGTAAATCTTATACATACTCCCTCTCTGTGCCGCCTCTGCCAAAACAGGGGCGGCATTTGCACAATTTACCCCTATGAAAGGACAAAACTATGGAAAAGACTCTCATTATCAATCGTAAGGAAGCCGAAATGGTGCTCAATTATCCTGACTGCATCAAGGCTATGGAAGACGTATTTGCGGCTATGAGCGAAGGCAAGGTTACAAATCTTCAGCGCTCGATGATTCGTCACGAAGGCGGATGCTCTCTTGCTATCATGCCTGCTTCCGATAGTTCTGTAAACATCACAGGCGGCAAGATTATTATGTTCCCAAGCAAGGAAGCCGCTATGAACAAGACAAATCAGGGCATCGTCCCTCTTTATGATACAATCACAGGCGCTCTCAAGGCTATCGTCGATGCCGAGCTTATCACAGTAAACCGCACAGCTGCTTCTTCGGCTGCAGCGGCAAATCATCTTGCTAAAAAAGATGCTTCCGTTCTTGCAATTTTCGGCGGCGGCAAGCAGGGCAGAGCTCACGCTCTCGCTGTTTCAGCCATCCGTGACATAAAGAAAATCAATGTATGGAGCTACAGCCAGTCGACTATCGATTCCTGCTGTGAATATCTTAAGGAAAAGCTTCCGAATGTTGAAATCGTGGCGTGCGTTAATGGTGAAGATGCGGCTCTCGATGCCGACATCATCTGCACAACAACATCCGCAAAGACAAATGTGCCTATCCTCAAGGGCGAATGGGTAAAGAAGGGCGCTTGCATCTGTGCAATCGGTGCCTGCAGCGGTGCAAATCGTGAATGTGACGAAGAACTCGTTCTCAAGGCTAAGGTCTTTTCCGATATGACAGCGGCAGTTTTGCGTGACGGCGGAGATGTTGCAATTCCGATTGCCGAAGGCAAGATTACAGAAAGCCATATTATATGTGAAATCGGCGATGTTATCGCAGGCAAGCACGAGGGCAGAACATCGGATGATGATATTACAATGTTCAAGTCGGTGGGTATTTCTGCTGAAGACGTTGCGGCGTCTTATCTGATTTATCAGAAGGCGAAAGAACAAGGCCTGGGTGTCTGGGTAGAGATATAGCGCATCCCCCACTATAGCCTCCCCTGTGTAAGGGGAGGGGACCATTCGTAGAATGGTGGAGGGGTTGTAAATGCAAGTGATGATATGTGACTTCGTCACATTGAATAAGCTATGTAGGGGAGGGTCTCTGTGCCCTCCCGTAAAGGAAAGGAGAAACCTATGCGTGAATTGAAATGCCTGCGCTGCGGCACGATGATGGAGTTCCTGGGAATAAAGGAATTTCAATTAGGGCACAAAAATGCCTTTTTCGATACACATATTCAATCTGGCGCTATGAAATTTGAAGTCTACGAATGTCCAGAATGTGGTAAGAGCGAACTATATAAGGCAAAAGAAGAGGAAGAGCCAGAGCATCCTGTGCGAATAAGAAAAAGAGGTTACTAATATGCGCAAGTTAAATTGTCTCCGTTGCGAGACCGAAATGAATTACATATCCCGTGAAAAGTTCCAGCTTGGGCAGACAGGCTGGGTGCTTGGCGACCTGCCGAATCTTTTTGCCGGCGCTATGGAGCTCGACGTTTTTTCCTGTCCTCGCTGCGGCAAGGTGGAGTTCTATCAGGTGCAGGAAGCGGAAAATCACGAGGATATGCTGCAGAAGCAGTGCCCGAGATGCGGCAGAATGCACGACTTCGACTATCCGAAATGCCCGTTCTGCAAATATGACTACAATGAAAAACGCCGCTAAAATCGCCTTCATATTATATATAGTGCTGATGGTCTGGCTGCTTTTCGGTCAGCGGGTGAGCAATGATGTGCAGGGCGGATATTGGGAGGAGCTTTCTGAAAATATCAATCTTGTGCCTTTCAGAACGATAGGCAGATATATGGAGAGGCTCCATAACAGCGCAGGAAGGCTCAATTATCAGGCTGTCATAAACCTGGGCGGCAATGTTATAATGTTCATTCCCTTCGGCTTTCTTCTTCCGCTTGTCTGTGACAGGGCGAAAAGTCTGAAAAGCTGCTTTGTGATGACTTTTGCTGTCATAATATCGGTGGAACTTGTGCAGCTTGTCACCTTGCTGGGAAGTTTTGACATCGATGATGTGATACTCAATATGATCGGCATTTTTATGGGCTGGGCGATATATATAAAATTACACAGATAAAGAGGAGGAGCAATCCTCCTTTTTGTATCTTTTTATGTGTACATTTTAATGTGCAGTTTATATATTTACAGATTGTTATCTGATCTATTGACAGCAAGAAATATAAATAATAGTATAAAATAAGCATAAAAATACGAATAGTATAGTGAAATATGCTGCTTTATTGGGAAAACTAATTAATTACAGCGATATGCATAAAAAAACGCGAAAAAGTTTGTGCAGTATTTTGTGAATAAAATATTAAGAAGCTGTTGACTTTTTCAAAATAAGGTTTATAATATATAACGAGCTTAACCGCTCAAGAAAATTTAGAAAAGGAAAGAGAAAACAAATGAAAAGATTTTTGGCTCTCACACTTTCAGTTGTTATGATGCTCTCCATGTTCGTTGGTTGCTCTTCTAAGGAAGAAACACCTACAACAGCTGCTCCTTCCACAGAAGCAGGCGGCACAACAGCTGACAACACAACAGTTGCTACATCCGGCACTGAAAACGTTCGCACAGACTTCATCTACGGTACAGGTTTCGACATCGTTGGCTTCGACCCACCAGATTGTAACGACTCCTACTCCGGCGAAATGTTCACATACGTATTCGACAGACTCTTCCAGTTTGACGAAAACGGTGAAATCCAGCCAATGCTCGTAGAATCCTACGAACAGCCATCCGACACAGAATTCATCTTCAAGATTCACGAAGGCGTTAAGTTCCACAGCGGTGACGAACTTACAGCTGCTAACGTAGTATGGTCCCTCAACCGTGCTAACCAGAATCCTAAGTCCCAGACAAACTTCGAAACAGTTGTTGAAATTTCCGAAGTTTCCAAGTACGAATTCAAGATCGTAACAGAAAAGCCATTCGTTCCACTTCTCCTCAACCTCGCTCACACACAGACTTCTATCCTCCACAAGGAAACAGTAGAAGCTATCGAAGCAGGTGACGGCGTATTCAACGAAACAAACATGAACGGTACTGGCCCAATGATGGTTGAATACTACAAGCCAAACTCCGAACTCAAGATGGTTCGTAACGAAGAATACTGGCAGGGTCCTTGCCGTGCTACATCCATCACACGTAAGATCATCCCAGAAGCTTCTTCCCTCACAATCGCTCTTGAAGCTGGCGAAATCGACTACATCAACGAACTTAACTCCATCGATATCGCACGTGTAAGAGAAAACCCAGACCTTAAGACAGTTGAAATGGCATCCGCTAACATCGCTTACATGGGTCTCAACACAACAAAGAAGCCATTTGACGATGTACGTGTTCGTCAGGCTCTCCAGTACGCTTCCAACAAGGAATCCATCGTTGAAGTTCTTTACGAAGGCTTCGGCGTTGCATGTAACTCCGTATTCCCAACAGTTGGCGTAGCATACAACGATGAACTCGATGCATACTCCTACGACATCGAAAAGGCAAAGACACTCCTCGCAGAAGCTGGCTATGCTGATGGTTTCGAATTCGAAGTAACAGTATCTTCCGACATTCGTTCCCGTGCTGCTCAGATTCTCCAGCAGGACTACCAGTCCATCGGTATCACAATCAACATCAACCTCATGGAATTCGGCGCAATGCTCGACTACCTCTCCGGTAAGGATCACGATGCTTGGATCATGTCCTGGTCTGGTTCCACAAACCCTAACTACACACTCACACAGAACTTCCATACAGAATCCGGCGGTGCTACAGGTAACCGTGGCTGGTACTCCAACCCAGAAGTTGACGCTATGATCGAAGAAGCACG
>JAZUBN010000140.1:0-32226 GCA_045638565.1 Oscillospiraceae bacterium
TGTCCACCTTTTTTTAGCCTCCCCTGTGTAAGGGGAGGGGGACCATTCGTAATATCCCCACTTCATCAGCCTCCCTTACCTAAAGGGAGGGGGACCGCGTAAGCGGTGGAGGGATATAACCTCAAATTTTAGTATATCCACCCGTACACAGCATAAATCCAGAAAAGGAGAAAAATAAATGCTGAAATATACGATCAAACGCTTGTTACAATCACTTTTTACAGTATTTCTTATCGCAACTCTCATCTTCATTCTTCTTCGTATGCTGCCTAATGACAGATACTTCACAGAAGATGAACTTATGAATATGTCCGACGATCAGCTCAATGCTATCCTGGACGAAGCAGGTCTGCTCGACCCTGTGCCCGAGCAGCTTATGCGCTTTTACCGTGACACTCTCAAGTTCGACTTCGGTGTTTCACGCCGAATCCAGCGCGGTGCGCCTGTAACAGAAGTCATCGGCAACAAGTTCACAGTTTCCATGCGCAATGGCTCTATGGCTCTCGGCATCGCTCTCGTTGTGGGTGTGCTTATGGGCGTATGTCAGACTCTCAATAAAAACGGCATCCTCGACCATCTCGGCACAGCATTTACAATTTTTGTAAACTCTGTTCCAAGCATCGTTTCCTTTGCTCTTATCATGGTGTTCGGCTCCAAGGTTTTAGGCCTGCCGACCCTCTATTCCTCACGTAAGGTTGGCCTTTCCAATATCATGCCTGTCGTCTGCCTCTCTCTCGGCTCTATCGCAGGTTATGCACTCTGGACAAGAAGATATATGGTCGACGAACTCAACAAGGACTATATCAAGCTTGCAAAGATCAAAGGTCTTTCCAACGCAAACATCATGCTCAGACACGTGCTCAAGAACGCATTTGTTCCGCTTACACAGTATCTCCCTGCAGCATTCCTGTCGACAATCGGCGGCTCTTTGCTTGTTGAAACATTCTTCTCTGTTCCTGGCATGGGTCCTCTCCTTACAGACGGCGTTACAAAGTATGACGTAAGCGTTGTGCAGACATTGTCGCTGCTCTACGCCACATTGGGCGTACTCGGCTCGTTCCTCGGCGACGTGCTCATGACAATCTTCGACCCACGTATCACACTCTTGGAAAAGGAGGGCACAAGATAATGAAAAAGACAGACGATCTCTTCCGAGTTCTGGAGTATTCTCCTGAAAAGGCTGAAAAAATCGGCTATTCCGATTATTCCTACTGGAAGTCTGTATGGCAGAACTTCCTTAAGAGAAAGAGCGCAGTGTTTATGGCAATCGTCTTCATTGCTCTCGTCATCTTCTCCTATGTAGCCCTCGTAATCGCAAAATACGACTATGCAAATCTCCGTATCGACGCAGAGCTCTCCTTCATCTCTCCAAACGGCGAATACTGGTTTGGTACAGACAATCTGGGCAGAGACTACTGGTGCCAGGTATGGTATGCAGCTCAGGTATCCATCAAGCTTGCCCTCATCGTCGTTATCGGCGAATGTGCCCTCGGCGTAATCATCGGCTGTATCTGGGGCTATATCCGCAAGCTGGACAGATTCTTCACAGAGCTTTATAACATCGTAAACAACATCCCAATGCTCATTTATATGACGATCATCGCTATGCTCGTCGGTCAGAGCTTTACAACAATGGCCTGTGCAATGATTTCCATCGGCTGGCTCAAAATGGCAAGAAACGTAAGAAATCTCGTTATGGTCTACCGCGACAGAGAATATAACCTGGCATCCCGCTGTCTCGGCACACCAATCTGGAGAATCCTCACAAAGAACATTCTTCCATACCTCGTCAGCGTAATCATTCTCAGACTTGCTATCTCCATCCCTCAGACAATCGGTCTCGAGTCCACACTTTCCTATCTCGGTCTCGGTCTTGATGCAACAACACCATCCCTCGGTGTTCTTCTGAGAAACTCCCGCGCATCCTTCCTTCAGTATCCACATCTGCTGATTTTCCCTGCGGCTATCGTTTCGACAATCACAGTTACATTCTATCTTGTAGGTAATGCATTCTCCGATGCTGCCGACCCAAGAAATCACGTATAAGGAGGTCTGAATTATGAATAAAGAGATTATTCTTTCTGCAAAAGATATCGAGATCATGTTCAATCTCCGTGGCAGACAGCTCAAAGCCATCAGAAAGTGTTCCCTCGACCTTTATAAGGGTGAAACACTTGCTATCGTAGGCGAATCAGGCTCGGGTAAATCTGTATTTACAAAGTCCTTCCTCGGTATGCTCGATGCCAACGGTAAGGTTATCGGCGGCTCCATCGAATATAATGGCGAAGACCTTGCAACATACAAGACAGAAAAGCAGTGGAGAACAATCCGCGGCAAGAAAATCGCAATGGTTATGCAGGACCCTATGACATCCCTCAATCCGCTTATGCCTGTCGGCAAGCAGATTAAGGAAAGTATCGAAAAGAACCAGAAGGTGAGCGGCAGAGAAGCCAAGAAAATGGCTATCGAAATGCTTACAAAGGTAGGCATTCCTGATGCTGAAAACAGATATAAGCAGTATCCACACGAATTTTCCGGCGGTATGCGTCAGCGTGTAGTTATCGCTATCGCAGTAGCCTGCCAGCCTGAAATCCTCATCTGCGATGAGCCTACAACGGCTCTCGACGTTACAATTCAGGCTCAGATTCTCAAGCTTATCCGTGACCTTCAGGCCGAATACCATATGACAGTCGTCTACATCACTCACGACCTTGGCGTTGTTGCCAACGTTGCTGACAGAGTAGCTGTTATGTATGCAGGTCAGATTGTTGAATACGGTATGGTTGACGAAATCTTCTACGATGCATGGCATCCATATACATGGGCGCTTATGTCATCTCTTCCACAGTATGGTATAAAGGGTCATCCACTTCCAACAATCGACGGCACGCCTCCAAACCTCTTTATGGAGGTAAAGGGCGATGCTTTCGCACCACGTAATAAGATGCCTCTTGCCATCGACTTTGAAGAAGAGCCACCATACTTTGAAATTTCCCCTACACATAAGGCGAAGACATGGTATCTCGATCCACGCGCTCCAAAGATCGAGCAGCCTGAAATTTTCCGTCAGATGCGTGAAAGAAGAATGAGAGAGGAGAATAACTAAGATGGCTGAAAAACTTATCGAAATAAAAGACCTTCAGGTCAGCTTCGGCAAGGGTAGAAAAAAGTTCGTTGCTGTTGACCATGTAAATATTGATATTTATAAGGGCGAAACATTCTCTCTCATCGGTGAATCAGGCTCCGGTAAGACAACTATCGGCCGTGCTATTCTCCGTATCAATCCTGTAACAGCAGGTGAGATCTATTACAAGGGTCATAAGATCAGCGGCAAGATCTCCAAGGAAGTTGACCTTGACCTCATCAAGAACTGCCAGATGGTATTCCAGGATCCGATGGCATCTCTTAACGAACGTGCAAAGGTCGACTATATCGTCTCCGAAGGTCTTATAAACCATAAGCTCTATAAGGACGAAGCCGACAGAAAGGCAAAGGTCGACAAGGCTCTCCGTGAAGTAGGTCTTCTCCCTGAGTTCTCCACACGTTTCCCACACGAATTCTCCGGTGGTCAGCGTCAGAGAATCGGTATCGCACGTGCTCTCGTTATGGAGCCTGAGTTCATCGTCCTCGACGAACCAATCTCCGCTCTCGACGTTTCCATCCGTGCACAGGTTCTCAATCTCCTTAATGAGCTCAAGAAGCAGAAGAACCTCACATATCTTTTCGTAGCGCATGACCTCTCTGTTGTCCGCTTTATTTCCGACAGAGTTGCGATTATCCACAAGGGACGTATCGTTGAACTTGCTGAAACAGAAGAACTGTTTACAAATCCACTTCATCCATATACAAAGGCCCTGCTTTCTGCAGTTCCAATTCCTGATCCATATCTGGAAAGAAGAAAGGAACTTCTCATTTACGATCCATCTATCCACGATTACACAACAGATGGCCCTATATGGGAAGAAATCAAGCCTGGTCATTTCGTATACGGCAATCAGCGTGAGCTTGACGGCTACAGAAAAGAACTTGGTATGTAATTCTGTAAAATAGCCTTCCCTTTGAGTGGAAGGTGGCTTGCGTAGCAAGACGGATGAGGTGTAGGGCTTAGCCCGTCTGATAAATCACTCATTCAATTAATATAAAAGGAGAAACAAATGAAAAAACTTCGTTCATTGTTATCAGTTGACACTAAAAAGCCGATAATCTATTCCAGCATTTCAAAAAGCCTTATCGGTCTGGCACTTGTGCTTGTATGGGACAAGTTTGTAAATACTGACAGCTTAATGCCGATGGGGCTTGTGTCGACAGGCTTTTTCGCAGCAGGCGTGTGGTTTATACTTTGGGCGTGGTTTCAGTATCTCTCACTTGACGGAATGAAAATCCTTCCGAAAGTCAAAGAGGATAATTCCCACAAGCGTTTTTCCTTTCATGATATAATCAATACAAACAGTGAGGCTTTTGAAAATCTCGAAGACGATGAACTGACAGCCGTAAAACTCTGCTCAGACATCATTGTCGCTCTGATTTTCCTCATCCCGGCTTTAATCGCATCGTTCATTTAAAAATAAAAGGCAGTTCATTTACGAACTGCCTTTTTTATTTAACTTTTTCTTGCCTCCCTATGACGAGGGAGGTGGCTGCCGAATGGCAGACGGAGGGAGAGAGTTTATTAAGTTCCCCTATACCACAATCTTTGCCGTGCTTCCGCCCGACTGAGTCTTTGTAACCACAATCTGCTTGTCGATTTTAGCCTTGAGCTCACCTACATGGGAGATAATACCCACAAGACGGTCGCTCTCCGAAATGCCCATAAGAGCCTTGATGGCCTGCGCAAGCGATTCTTCATCCAATGAGCCGAAGCCTTCGTCGACAAACATGGTATCAAGCTTAATGCCGCCCGAAGCCGCCTGAATTTCATCGGAAAGTCCAAGAGCAAGGGAGAGGGAAGCCTTGAAGCTTTCACCGCCGGAAAGGGTACGCACAGAGCGTGTACTGCCGTTGTAATGGTCGATAACGTCCAGTTCAAGTCCGCTTTGCGCCCTGTTGTTTGCCGCCTCACGTGTTCTTCGAAGCTCATACTGACCACTTGTCATAACAAGGAAACGAGTGTTGGCGCGGGCGATAATGCGGTCAAAATAGGTCATCTGAATATAGGTTTCCAGCATGATTTTTTCCTTGCCGGCAATATTGCCGTTTGCCGTGTTGGAAAGAGCACGCATCCACGTCAGCTTCTTTTCAATCTGAGTCAGCGATTCAGACTTTTCCCCAATCTTTTCAAGAGAGTCGCTGTTGGAAACGATACGGTGATGGATATCACGCAAAGCCTTTGTGAAGCGCGCCTGACGCATTGAAAGAGTATTTCGACGGCCTTCCAATGCAGAAATATCCAGCTTTTCGCCGTTATTAAGCTGCTTTTCAAGCTGAATAAGCTGACCGCGTACTGCGGCGATGGAGTTTTCACATTCGCGGAAATCGGCTTCAGCTTTGGCCATAGCCTTTTGCAAAATATCACGCTTTTTAACAATACTGTCACGGTATGCAATAGCCTCAACCTTGCTGTCAAAGTCAAGATTTGCTTTAAGCTGATCAATAAGTGAAGAAATCTGTTCGGCAGCCGCCTTGTTTGCGGCAATATCACTTTCAAGCTGGGAAATCTGCCTGTCAGCAAGAGAAAGTCTTGATTCGGACTGCGGAATAAGGTCAGAAAGCTCTTTTCTGCGCTCATTTTTCTTGGCTTCAACGAAAATCTGACCTTCGATTTCACTCATTTCGCTCATCTTGTCAGCCATCATGGAGATAAGCTCAGCCTTGGTATCGCCATTGTATTCAATTTCCATAATCTGGAAAGTTTTCGCCTTTACTGCGTCAAGCATTGTATCGAAATTACCCTTAAGTCTGCCGGCAGTCTGGCTCTTTTCAGCCAGCACAGCGCTTGCCGCATCAGCCTCATCCTTAGCCTTTTTAAGAGCAATTTCGCTCGGCACATCGGAAGATATCGGAGCAGGGGACGGATGATTCAGCGAGCCGCATACAGGGCAAGGGTTGCCATCAATAAGAGTTGCAGCAAGAACACCTGCCTGACCGTCAAGATAAGCCTTGTTCTTTGCGTTGTAAACCGCAGTAAGCTGTTCAGAGCGGTCACGTGCAATCAGATATTCATCTCGTGCAGAAATCCATTTCTTTTCCATTTTCTTACAGCTGTCGATACTGTCTGCAAGAGAGTTCATCTCATTGATGATGTTTGTAAGTTCGGTCTTTCTGCTGTTCAGCTTTTCAATTGAAATACCGGCATCTTCAAACTGTGAGAATTCATCTTTAAGCTTGAAAAGAGTATCGGAAATATCCTTCTTTTTCGCCGATTCCTTTTCAAAAAGCGAGTAAAGTTCAATAACTTTACTGTTTGCTTCTTTATGGCGTTTGTTGGCATTTTCAAGCTGTTCATATCCGGGGAGAGTTGCTTCAAGAGCGGCTATCGTATTTGTGAGGTTTTCAATGTCCTTTTTGTACTCCTGAGTATTGTCAAATTCAAGCTTTTTCTCATCACAAAGAACTGAAAGGCTTTTGAGTTCCATCTGTTTATTACGGTGAGAAATTTCCAGTTTATGGTATTCATCCGCCTTTATGAGCCTTGAATTTGCCTTTTCCATATATGCAGAAAGCTTAGTGTTAACCCTGTTCAGCTTGTCTTCATAAGCCTTGTCAGAACCTATTATATTATTCAGTAATGCGCATATATCAGCAAAGAGCATATTTCCATTTTTTGCCATTTCAACATCTTCGCCATCACCGATGATTCCACCAACATATTGGTTGATGCTCAGCTTTTCAGCCTCGTAATTTTTATTGAGTTCGGAGAGGTCAGCCTTTATTTTATCCTGCAAAGTCTGATAAAGGGAAGTGTTGAAAATCCTGCGGAAAATCGCCTGTCGGTCCTTGGTTTCAGCAAGAAGAAGCTTGAGAAAATCGCCCTGAGCAATCATGGCAATCTGGGAAAACTGATTTCTGTCAATGCCGAGAATATCCTTGATTTTTTCATTCACATCCTTCAGCTTTGTTACAACAGAGCCGTCAGGAAGTGCGAGAACAGCTTCAGCACGCTGATGTGTCGTCTTGTCACCACGTTTTGCAGGTCGTTCATATTCAGGGTTTCTTTTTACAGAATATTCCAGTCCGCGATAGGAGAAAACAAGCTCTACAAAGGTCGGCGTATCTCCGTCAGCATATTTTGAACGAAGCATTCCCGGCTGACGGTTTTCGCCGCTCGCCTCGCCGAAAAGGGCAAAAGTAATGGCATCAAAAATTGTAGTCTTACCGGCACCCGTATCGCCGGTAATGAGATAAATCCCATCTTTTCCCAGATTATCCATATCTATAACACTGCATCCGGCATACGGACCAAAGGCAGATATTGTGAGTTTTATAGGTCTCATTATTTACCCTCCCAGATGCGTTCAATAAGAGTTTTTACATATTTTTCCTGTTCATCAGCTAAATCCTGATTGTTTTGCTTGTTATAGAATTCGCTGAAAAGCTGGAACGGAGATTTTTCTGAAACATCGTAATCAGCCTCGATCTGCTGGAAATTTCTGGTACGCTTATTATCATAGCTAAGCTTCATTATGTTAGGGTAAACCACACGCAGACGGGAAAGCACATCAGGAATATCCTCTTCGTCAGTCAGGATGATATGCACATAATCATCGGTATTTGTGCCTTCATAATTGCTTTTGAGCATCACTTCATCATACGCCCCCTTTATCTCACGCAAATCACGAAGAGGAGTGAGAGGAATGGAAGAAACTGTAAAACTATTCTTTTCATTTATTTCGATTACAGTAACAGATTTGCTGTGTTTACACTCGGAAAATGAGTATTTCAGCGGTGTGCCGCAGTATCTTATGCGCTCACTTCCCACATTCTGCGGAGAATGAATATGCCCGAGAGCCACGTAGTCAAAGCCTTCAAAAACACTGCCATCCACATTGTCTGTTCCACCTACAGAATGTTCTTCAGATTCACAGGTGGAAGCGCCTGTTACAAACTGATGTGTGATGAGAATATTTCTTTTATTAACATCTATTCCCATTTTATCAATAGCAGTACGAACTGCATCGGTATAACTTTCGATGGAAATATCAGGGAAAAATCTGCGCACATTTGCAGGTTTTACAAAAGGTAGCATATATACATTCACATCGCCATAGCTATCCGTTAAAACGGTCTGCTTGATATCGCCGTCATAGACAGGTGAAAAGTGTACGCCGCTCTTTTCCATAATGGAGGAGCCGAAAGCGATTCGCTCAGGGGAATCGTGATTGCCGCTGATTATAAAAATGTTATTGCACAAAGGGGTAATTTTGGAAAGAAAGCTGTCAAAAAGCGCAACAGCTTCGGCGCTCGGTACAGCCTTATCGTAGATATCTCCTGCGATGATGACGGCATCAGCCTGCTGATTTTTTACAATTTCTGTAATTTGTTCAAGTATGTATGCCTGATCTTCAAGAAGCGAAAACCCATTCAGCCTCTTGCCGATATGCAGGTCGGAAAGATGTATAAATTTCATATTTATCTCCTTAAGTGAGAAATTACTTTTAGTTTATCACGAAATCTGACAAATTGCAAGCAAACAAAAAAGCTGCCCTTTCGGACAGCTTTTTCCTAAAAATATCTTACTTTACTTCAATAAGTTCATACTTGCGGTTTGCAAAGCCGAGAGCTTCAGCAGCATCAACAGTAAGAACGCCCTTGCGGGAATTGATTCTTTCGAGAAGATGTTCCTTGCCAGGGTCATCGGAATTGATGACGAGGTCAAGACAAGCCTGGTCGATAGCGATAGGGTCTGTGGAAGCGAGAATGCCGATATCCTTCATGCATGGGTCTTCAGCCTTTGCGCAGCAGTCGCAGTCGACAGACATATTAGCCATAACATTGATGTAAACGATTTCATTCTTGTAGTACTGACATACGCTCATCGCAGCGTCAGCCATAGACTTGAGGAAGAGTTCACGTTCAGCTGTCCAGATCTTTTCTGGTTCGCCTGCGCCGTGGATGTAAGCCTTGCCGTAAGAGGAAGCCATACCGATAGCGAGCTGCTTGAGAGCTCCGCCGTAGCCGCCCATTGGGTGACCCTTGAAGTGGGAGAGAACAAGCATGGAATCATAGTTGGCAGCATTCTTGCCGAGATAATTCTTCTTGATGACATTGCCGTTCATTTCGATTTCCATATCAGGACCTTCTGCGTCCATGATGTCAACCTTGAAATACTTTGTCCAGCCGTGTTCATCCATAAGGATCTTGTGCTTTTCAGTTGTATTGCGCTGACCTTCGTAAGCTGTGTTGCATTCTACAACTGTGCCGCCTACATGGTCGATGATTGGCTTCCAGAATTCAGGATGAAGGAAGTTCTGGTTGCCCTTTTCGCCGGAATGTACCTTGATAGCTACATTGCCCTTGAGTTCCTTGCCGACGAGCTTATAGAGTTCAAGCACCTTTTCTGGGGAGATTTCTCTGGAAAAATAAACTTTAGCGTTCATAATGTCCTCCTGATAATTTTTGATAGTTATATTATACACCCATAAGCATGAGCAGGCAAGGATTTTTTGTAACATACATAAAAAATCTGAATAAGATAAAAATAGAATCATCAAAATGAGAAGGGAAGGGACTATTTATGAATCCATTCAAAGAACGAGCCATGCCAATCGACGCCTCTTTCAGAAACTGGTCGGGTATTTATCCAAAACCATACTGCAAAGAAGAGGTCGACCCATACACGAAAACACGAATCATCCTGATGAACGGCACAGAATTCGAGTCTGTATGGTTTGGTCACCGTTTCAACAGAATATGCAATAACAATGATTTGCGCCGTGAGCTTGCACTCATCCGCCGAAGCGAGCAACAGCAGCAGAAGGTGCTGGCAGCCCTCAAGCCGATGAACGAAAGCATTCTCGAGCACACTATCAGCTATGAACAGCTTGCCGTCGACCTGACAGCCGAAATGGCGCGCAAAGAGCCTGATATGATGGTAAAAGCCGCCCTTGACTTTGCTTTGCTTGAAGATTTCGACCATCTTTACCGCTATGCAAACCTGCTTGCGATGGAGCAGGGCATCAAGGCGGAGCATCTTGTCGGCCATTATACGGAAATTATGCCGGCAAGACCGACAATCTCCGAGCACCGCTATCCGTTTGACAACATCCGCCATTTCATCAATAACAAGACAGCCCATCCGCTGACAAAGCTCCACACAGCCATCATCACAGGCGCAGAGCAGCAGACGATGAACTATTATATGAATGTCGCCGCTGTTGTGCAGACGAGCGATATCGGTCGCCAGCTCTATCAGGAAATCGGTCTTATCGAAGAACAGCACGTCTCCCATTACGGCAGCCTGCTTGACCCTAATGTGACACTTCTTGAGCATCTGCTTGTCAACGAATACACCGAATGTTATCTCTATTATTCTTGCTACCAGACCGAAACAGACCCTTATATCAAGAAAATCTGGGAGCAGCATTTCTGCGAAGAGCTTTCTCATCTTCACAAGGCTGTGGAACTTCTGCGCAAGTATGAAAAGAAGGATTGGTGCGAAGTCATTCCTGACGGCACATTCCCTGATTTGCTTTCACTCCATGAAAATAAGGAGTATATCCGTAAGGTGCTGGAAAATACTGTAAACTTCACAAGCAAGAATGAGGACTATATCTGCGTTGACCAGCTGAGAGGGGACGACAGATTCTTCCTCTTCCAACAGAGACTCAATACACCTGTCTGTGAAGTGCCGTCCCACGCCGTAATCGAGCAGTATATCGCCCTCAACGGCAGTGACTATCGCTACGAAATCCGTGAAAACCCAATCCCACAGCTCCGCGACCGCAAAAATGACAATACAACCGTCGGCAGATGTATGTAACAAGAAAAAGCCACTCAACCGAGTGGCTTTTTGCGTGTAAAATTAGTCAATTACTATTGCTTGATTCATATCGAGGTTGTAATACCACCATTCATGCTTTTGATTCCAGTAATACATTTTATGGATATCCTTACTCAATTCACCGTCTTTTGTGCCATTGTATTCAGGTTCAGGATATATATTTTCGAGAACACTCCATTCGCTCAGCCAGTGACCTTCACCGGTAGTGGTGTTGAGTCGATAAACATCGTGGTTGATATCTTTGCCTATGCTGTTTACCAGTTTTCCATCAATAGCTTCATCATAGTAGAAGGAATATGTTCTCCAGTCACTGCTCTTTGTCTTTAAGAACTGGTCAGGAGCAACACACTGTCCTTCACCAAGAATACCGTTAGGACCCTTTTTGAGTACAACCTTTGTTCCGTCCTGCTTGATGAAAATATCACCTTCACGCGCAAGGCGAGGAGTTGGCTCACCATAACGGATTGTCATAGGAAGAAGGATAGATACGTCCGCACGAGCATCCTTGTTTACAAGGCGGTATGCCACCATAGCGCCCTGCTCACGTGTGAGAGTCTTGTCTGGGGCAAATGTGCCAACATCGCCGTAGCCTGTGATAAGTCCCATAGAGAATGCCTTGAGAGCATAATCCTTATAATAACTGCCGATGGAAGAGTAGTCCTTGAGCATGGAAGTGTCGACAAGAGTGCCCGCCTTTTCGCCCTGTTTTTCGGCAGTACGAACTGCAATAAGAGCCATTTCTTCACGTGTCATAGGCTTTTCAAGCTTTGCGTAGTCGAATTCACTTTCGCTGATAAGCCCCTTCTTTACAGCAAGTTCATATGCATTGGAGAACCAAGTCTTGCCGCTGCCCATAGCAGAAAGTTCATCTGCATAGAGATAACGAGTCATAACTGTGATAAACTGCGCCTTGGACATTGTGCCTTCAGGAGAAAACTCGCCGATACCATAGATATCAGGGTCCTTTGTGCCGTTGAACATACCAAGCTTTACCATTTCCATAATGGCATTGTGTGACCATCTGCCGCTTGCAACGTCAGAGAAGGTTTTAAGCTCAGGCTTGTATTCCTGACTGTCTTCGATTACGAAAAATGCATCAACGCCGGCAACAGAAGCACGGGCAGAAACGTAATAAACACCTTTATTGACAAGTGTATAATGTCTTACACCGTCATCAGACGGAATGACTTCCTCAGGCATAAGAGCAGGAGCAAAGGAAAAATCCTTAGCATACATTACACCGCCACCAAACTGTGATGCCGCTTCAGGATTTTCATTATAGAACTGGATTTCCACAGGACCTGTGCAGTAATATACGTCGACGTCGCCCGCCATGTAAAGATAAATTGGCTCGCCCTTGTCAATTCGAGGCGCATTGACTTTGAATACGTAGTCAGGAATTACATTGCCGTAAAAATATTCTGCAGGAATAGTAAATACAAGATGATCATTCGCCGCAAATACCGACATAGGCATAAGCATAGCAAGAATGAGAAGTGTGCTGAGTATTCGTTTCATATAGAATCCTCCAATTGTTTAATATAACTTAAGCATAGCACAAATCTGCTTGAAAGGCAAGAAAAAGCCACTCGAATGAGCGGCTTTATATTTATTTCCAATATTCCTTTTTTACAACTCTGTAGGCAGGTTTATAATGGTCGTGGTACTGCTTTGTATGTGAAGTCGGGCGGATACCATCGGCAAGATATTCTTTTACAGCCGCTTTAGCCTCTTCGAAATCAAAAGCAAAAGCTCCGTCTTTCGCAAGAACGATAAACTCATCAAGCTTTGCTTCGAAAGCAAAATTGCTGCCGCCCATCTCGTTGGCACTCTTTACAAAAGCCTCATTCAGCCTTGCAAGCTGAGCTTCGTCAAGCCCCTTTAGGCAGACACGCACATAGCTGTTTCCGATATCCTGCTCGGCTTCGCAAGGCAGCAGATGCACTTCATTCCATTCATTTATAAGCCTTGTTCTGGCGTACTCAGGGTCGGCAATAAGATGCCCCGGACCAAACTCGTGCTGAAAAATCAGCTTGATATAATCCTGCGGCAAAGCATAAGGATGGAGATTTCTTTCGTGAAAAATATATTCTTTCATAGATTATTCCTTTCATCAGTTCTTGCCTCCCTCTGACGAGGGAGGGGGACCGCATAAGCGGTGGAAGGAGAGAAAAGCGGTAGGCGCCTATTTAATTAAAATCATACATATAACCTATAAAAATACCGCCGCTATATTTAACGGCGGTATTGTGATTTTTAGTGGTGATGATGCTTCTTCTTGCTTGTAAATGGTGGTTCGTCGCCATCATTGAGCGGCTTGAGCTTCTTGAAAAGCCATGCCATCATCGGAACAGCAAGGAAGAGGAAGGAGAACAGGTCGGAAATCGCCTGAGCGCCTGCAAGACCATATGCGCCGAGACCGAAAAGACTTTCGAGAATCTTAGGGAGAATGAGCACGACAGGAATGAGGAACAAAAGCTGACGTGACATACTGAGCACGAGATTTTCGATAGGTCTGCCCAGCGACTGGAACATATTACTGGAAACCATAACGATGATGTGCGGCACAAGCACTACGCAAAGAGTGCGGATTTTGAAGGATGCGATAGCAAGAACAGTAGGGTCGTTTTCCGAGTTGAAGAAACCGATGAGAGTTTCAGCACCGAGGAACATAGCCGCGCCAAGCACGAGAGCGCAGAAAGAGCCGATCTTGACAGTTGTAAGATAAGCTTCCTTGACACGCTTGTACTTCTTTGCGCCCCAGCAGAAGCCTGCAACAGGACCGAAGCCCTGAGAGAAGCCCATAATAGCAGATGCGATAAGACGGTAAAGCTTGTTTGCAACGGAAATAGCGGCGAGAACAGCAGTACCGAAGCCCTTTGCCACGTTGTTGGAGATAATACCGCCGACAGACATAAGGCTCATACGTAAAAATGCAGGAATACCCATCTTTGTAACTTCGCTCATAAGCTCCCACTTGAGCTTAAAGAACTTAGGATGAAGCTCGAGCATAGCTGTCTTTCTCAGATAAGGAATAGCGAGAATACAGCAGCTGAAAATCTTGGAGAGGGCAGTCGCGCCTGCAGCGCCGGCAACTTCCCAGCCGAGAACATTGATGAAAATAGGGTCAAGAAGAATATTGAGGAAACAGCCCGAGCACATACCCCACATGGCGTATGTTGTCGAACCTTCGCTTCGCAGAAGCTGATTCATAATAAGGTTGGCTGTTGTAAAGCCGGAAGAAAGCATAATCCAGTGGGCATAGTCCATGGAATACTGGAGAGAGGATTCGGTGCTTCCGAAAAGGCGCATGATAGGTGCTTTGAAGAAAAGGCATATAAAACCTAAAAGGAAGGAGAAAATAACACCGATTGTGAGAGTAGTAGTGGCGACAGAAGAAGCCTTTTCGTCTTCTTTAGCGCCCATAAGACGGGATATGTAGCTGGCTGCACCAAATGCAAAACCCATCGAAACAGAGCGGAGCAGATTCATAAGGGAATCGTTGACCGCAACAGCGGCAGTGGCATTCATACCAAGCTGGCTGACGAAGAATGTATCGGCAAGATTATAAATCGAGTCGATCATCTGAGAGATTATCATCGGAATGGCGACTTTTGGAATGACCTTCATCATTGGATCTTCCAGCATCATGCGTCGACGAGCTTCTCTCTGTAATGATTGCTTAGCGTCCAAAGCAATTACCTCCGTTTCTTTAAGTAACTTAATAAAGTAATTTTACACCTTTTTACGATAATAGTCAAGACATTATTTATAGGCACAATAGATAAAAATAACCACGATTTTTTGACATTTCAGCCGTAAAAACAGCCTCCACTGTGCAAGGGGAGGTGCTTATTCCTCACTAAAAGCCTTCCCCTCGAGGGTAGTGAAACGGCGGCCGCGGTGTTGAATAACAGCCCAGTGGGCTGTTAGACCCGCGGCGTGACCGAGCCGCAGCGAGACAGGGGGACCACGTAGTGGTGGATGAGGTGTAGCTGCGTGCAGCGTTTATAAACCATATCTTCTACAATCGTAGAAAATCCCCTTGACACCCATACTTCTCATATGATATAATTTCTACAAAAGTAGAAGATAAGGAGGTGCCTTATGAGCAAGATAAAACGTCTGCCAGATTCTGAGCTTGAGCTTATGCAGATAATCTGGAAAATGGAAGCGCCCGTCTCCCGTCCTGACATCGAAAAAAATCTGCCTCAGTCTCATCAGCTCGCAGCCACAACCATTCTCACATTGCTTACCCGCCTTTGTGAAAAGGGCTTTGTGAAGGTTGAAAAACAGGGCAAAACCAACCTTTATACACCGCTTATCACAGAAAAGGAATACCTTGCCGACGAAAGCCGCAATATTCTCAACCGTCTTTACGGCGGCTCGCTGAAAGCCTTCGCAATGTCACTCGTCGATTCAGGCGTAAGCAAAGACGAAATCGACGAACTCCGCAAAATGCTTGATGAAAATAAGTTGTAGGGAGGAGAAGAATGGATAATTATTGGTTTCTTTATGTCGGTTTATATACTTATGTAGTATGGTTCGTATTCAAAAGAGACTTTGAGTATGAAACGGAAATCGCACGAACAGGCGTGATAATGGAAAAGCGCAAAGGCAGACTGACAACCGAGTCACCGATAGGAACGATTGCAGTAATTGCGGTTACCACTATTTTGATACTCTGTCCGCTTATCGGAATGACAGCGGCCATGATGTCCTTCGCCCAATTTCTGATTCAATATTTTATTGTAATAACAATATGCCACATATTGCTTCTCATTGTCTTGCCAATACTGCGTGACTACATAAGTGCGAGAGCCTGCTCGTATATGTGGATTCTGCCTGCAATTTTTTCCATATTTATCAGAATAACCAGACGTAATGTCACAAATTCTTTTGTAACAGTTAAAATTCCTGAATCTTATGCAAAAATTGCGTTCTGGGTGTGGATTGTCGGATTTATAATCGTGATGGCATATAAAACCTTTTCACATCTTGCATTCAGAAAAGCAGTGCTGAAAGATGCAATGTATGTAACAGACCGACAGATACTTGCCTTGTGGGAAAAAGAGCAGGCACTTATCGAGCGCAATAAGCAAATACCATTGCTTGTGTCCGATAAAATAGCATCACCTATGACAATAGGTATTTTCAACGATAAACTTCGTGCGGTACTTCCTCATACAGAATATAATGAAGAAGAATTGCAGCTTATTTTCAGACATGAATTGAGACATATTCAAAGACAGGATAATCACATGAAGATGTTTCTTGCTGAGTGTCAGGCTTTCTGCTGGTTTAATCCTTTGATGTGGATAGCGGCAGAAAAAGCGGCGCAGGATATCGAATTATCCTGTGACGAAATGGTATTGTATGGTGCAAGTGAAGAAAAACGAAGAAAATACGCCAGACTTTTGCTTGATACAGCGGGTGACAGCAGAGGTTATACAACCTGTCTTTCTGCATCGGCAAGGACTTTGCGTTACCGATTGAAAAATATAATGCAGGAGCGCAAAAAGTTCCCTGGTGCGGCAGTTGTGGCAGGTATGATGGCTTTGCTTCTGATAAGCACCAGCGCAATAGCGGTAAACTTCAATCAGGGTACAACTGGGGAGATCACCTTCAGAAGTATAGGAAAAGAAAAACAGCCAATGAAGGCATATATTTCCTCGGTAGCATCCAAATATATAGGAAACCGCTATACTTCGGTGTCTGCGTGGAAAGAAAAGGAACTTCTTGATTATATAAAAAATCTTAAAGTTACAAAACTGCCATCGGATGCAGAAAAGCCATTGTCAGGCGGAAGAGGTATTCGTGTCAATATACAGAGCGAATACGGACTTGCATCGGTAGAAATCTGTGACGGAGTGATGGATGTCACAACATACGTCAATAACGATATTGACGGCATCTATATAATCGAACAGGAAATCGACTGGAGCTATATTAAAAGTCTTTTTGGAGCCGATGAAAAATAAACTGTAAGGAGGGAAAATTATGATGAGCTATGACGTATTTTTTACACTATTTCTTTCCTTTATTGTCTGGAGCACATTCAGGCGCAATTTCAACCATGAAAAAGAGGTAGCGCATACAGGCGTTGTTATGCACAGGGTGCGCGGCAGAGTAACTACAGTGGGCATACCGCTGCTTTTGCCGTATCTGCTTATTATTATATTATTGTATGCCGCGCCGATTCTCGGAATAAGCCGATCTCTCGATATAATAGCCGAAATATCGGTTCATTTTATGATGATAATGACGGTTTACTATGCATTTTTGCTCATTACAATGCCGTTATTCCGTAAAATATTCAGCGCCAGAGCCTGCGCATATCTCTGGATACTTCCAGCCGCCCTCTATAATTTCATACATATCTTTACGATAAGAAGCTTTAGTCAGCCGAAATTCATTATAAAGTTTCCGAAAAACTTTGTTTCTGCAGCAATTGCAATATGGCTTACAGGCTTCGTTATTATAATGGTATGGACACTTGTCAGCCATCTGCGATTCCGTAAGGAAATCCTCACCGATGCCCGCAAGGTGACCGATGAATCTATCCTCAGCCTGTGGAGTGACGAGCAGGATCTTATCGAGCGCAAAAGAGCAATCCCTCTTGTGATTTCCGAAAAAATCGCATCGCCGATGACAATAGGTGTGTGGGATAAAAAGTTGGTTACAGTCCTGCCTTCAAACAATTACACTCTCGATGAATTGCAGCTTATATTCCGTCATGAATTACGCCACATTCAGCGTCAGGACGGCGATACAAAGGCGTTTTTGGCCTTTTACCGAGCTTTCTGCTGGTTTAATCCTCTCGTCTGGCTTGCTTCGAAAAAGGCATCCGAAGATATAGAGCTTTCCTGTGATGAGATGGTGCTTTATAATGCTGATGAAAATAAGCGCAGAAAATATGCTGAGCTTCTGCTCGATACGGCAGGAGATGGCAGAGGCTTTACAACCTGCCTTTCAGCTTCGGCAAGTACACTTCGCTACCGTTTGAAAAATGCCGTTATAGAGCGTAAACGCCTGTCAGGCGCGCTGCTTATGGCGGTGGTTATAGCAGTTGTTATGCTTGGCGGCAAAGCCTTTGCTGTCAGCTTCGATTACGGCACAGCAAAGGAAGTTATCTTCGAACAGTTTGGCGAGTATTACGGAACAAATTTCCACTATGAAAGCGAGGAAAAGCCGTATTTCTACAAGCCTGACAAAATCATAGCTGTAAGCGATGAGGAAAAATTATATAATTATATCGGTTCGCTTAATATCAGTAAAATCGGCAGTATAATGCAGGGTCCTGTCGAGAGGAATTATGAGCTTGAACTTCACTTCCAGAGTGAAAAAGGCTATTTCGGTATAGAAATAAATGATAATATTATGGAGGTAATGGTTCCAGATAATAGTAAAGTTTCAGGACTTTACATTATCGAAGATAACATTGATTGGGAGCTTATTGAAGGCTGTATGGACTTCGATGCGGAAAATCCTGACCCTCCGCCTGTCCGCCCGACACTGAGTATGTTCTTCGATCCGCCGCTTGAGCCTTACGAAGAGGCGTTGTATGCGCAAGCTTGTGTCCTCAGCATAGACAGAGACGGAGAAAAAGAGGAGTTTGAGCTTGAAATTAATGGCTGGGGCGGTCTTCACGGACACAAGGCAAATAAAGCTTTCCTCAATTTTAATTATGAGCCGGAGGATTTCCGAATCGAAATAGAAGGCATGAACGGGGAAGGCAAGGAAACCATACTGCAGCTTGGCGAAGGCAATGCCCTCACACTCAAGCCGTACTACGCACGATATATCGTCTACGGAACATTCAAATCACACCGCAATACCACCTACGAAATGGCATTCTGGTTTGAAATAGACCCAAATGAGCAATAATAAAAGCCTCCCATCAAGGGAGGCTTTTTAAGTTATTCAGTTATTTCATAAAGGTCAACAACGACCTCTTCATAAAAGTAGGAATTGTCTTCCTGATTGTATTTAGCGTATAAAACCGTGGTGTCTTCAATAGAATCGCTATGAACGTAATTATATATGTATCTGATATCCCATAAAACTTCTTCTCCGGGACGCAGAACGCGGTCAACACCATATCCGCGGGCTTCATCCTCTTCGAGATCACGTCGTGTGGTGCTGATATGTGCTTCAAGCTCAATATCAGAAAGATTTACCGCATAATAAAGGCTTGTGGCAGCTTCGTTGGTAACTTCTGTTCCAAGATATGCAAAAAGCATAAATTCATCCTGATAAATAATCTGCTCAGGTTTTATTTCACGAGGCTTAAGTGCCTTTGCTGCTTCTTCACCCTCAGGATAGATTGTGAAAGGATAGGTTTTGTCATCTTCGCGCCAGTCCTCCGAGGAAGGACCGATAAATATTTCGCCAGACAACTTAAGTGTCTTTCCATATTCTTCAACACAGTATTCTGTTTCGTTGAAATAACTGTCTACACACATTATTTTGTCAGGACCTATTGATACATTAGCCTGAGGATTTGTGACATAATTATTGAAGGTGCTTTTTACAATCTCACATCTCTTGGCTTCGGCGGATTTGTTGACAAAAATGTATTCAGGATTCCAGTATTCGTGGTCTTCGCCGGTGGAGAGATGTTTTTCAAAATTACGCACAGCAACTGTGAATTCTTCATTGTCATACAGTATGAAATCACCATCAGCAGGGACATATTCTGCAATTTTTGCGTTTTCTTCACCATAAGGATAATAGGTAAATGGTTCGCCATAAAAAGATGCGGAGTTATCTGTAAAGTGACCGGAAATGCTCGTTTCAAATGAAGTTATATCTTCGGAATCAAGCCAGTATTTTTTCATTTCCTCACGGCTGAAGAGAACTTCGTCAAAAACAGATTTCCCGGCTGGTATAGCAATGCCTGGCCACTTGGAATCAAGACGGACACCATTAAGATAGAATGGGCTGTCATAGATGTATGCCTCATGCTCAGTTTTGTTTTCGAAAGCTAATTTAAGCTTGAGATATTGGCTGTCAAGCTCTGTGCCAAGAGCTGAGATGCGGAAGTTTTCATCATTGAAAATTTCGACATTCGATACTTCAATCAGCTCATCGGAATCGGTGGCAGAAGAGTCAGTCGCGGACGTCTGCGTGTTGTCAGAATTGACAGGCGCAGTATTATCCCTGCCGCCAAACCACATCAATCCTGCACCTGCGATAACAAGAGCAAGTGCGCCTGCAAGCAGAGGGAGGAGTATTTTGTTTTTGCGTACTTCCTTCGTGTGCACTTCCTGCGGACGTTCAAGAGTAATTTTAGGCGCAGTATTATCCTTGTGCTGATACTCAATGCCCTGCGCATCATAAAGTTTGCCATAGAATTCATCGTCATTCATGCCGTATTTCATAATGGCCTGATTTCGTCCGATTCTCATGGCAAGGGCAGGAGGCAGCTCAACAGGGTCAAGATAAATGATAAGCTGCTGCTTGTCAAGGTCGCGGGAATAGTTAAGCTCATCCTTGCAGTTGTCACTTGCAAGATAATTTTCCGACATAAACGCAATAAAGAAACTGCATTCCTTTACATGACGGGCAATATTTTCATCCCACTCACTTCCCGGGGAAATGCCGTCGTCATACCATACACGGAAGCCATCCTTCTGCATACGCTCGATAACAGGCCATACGCGGGCGGAATCCTTGTGGGAATAGCTTACAAATATGTAGTTTTTATCTCCTTCATAAGGGATTGGTCGTTCCAAAGTTTACACCTCACTTTTTTACCAGCTGAAATCAAGATGACAGGATTTTCGGTAAAGTTCATATTCCTTGCCGGTGATTTTATAATTTTCAACATCTGTTATTATAAGTTCAAAGTCGGCACTGCTTGTTGTGTCGGTATCCTGATGATAGATATACTGTGTATCAAAAGCCTGCTCACCGGGCTGAAGATATGCAAGATTCCATCCCGATTCGGCTATCAGCTCATCATTATGATAATAATTATCAAGAACAAATCTGATGGCTCTGTCCGATTTATTATAGCAATAGAAACGGTAGGCGTGGTTGTATTCGTTGAGCTCAAACTGGTCAATAATGGCTACAACAACGTCTTCACTTTCGAAAATAATGCGGTCGTCACTATCCAGTACGCGAGGCTCAAATGTAAGGTCACTGTCACCTTCAGGATAAACCGTAAGACTTTCATGTAAGAGCAAATCAGAGGTTTCGCTGTCGCGAACATCGCAGACAACGTCTAATTGGCGCACCTTGTCAAGGTCTGTAACTTGCCACTCATCAAGGAAGAAACGGCTTCGTACCATATTGTATGCACGCAGGTCCTCTGAAAGCTGGAAGCCATAATTATAGCCGTTGGTGCTTTCAAAGCTGACAACACCTTTCACCATTCGGTCGGTCTTGTTATATGAAATAACATCGGCAACCCATCTGTCATTTTCATCGTAGAAATGGTCTGTGATAACGGACATATAATACTCGTTATCGATAAGCATAATGTCATCTTCATCAGGCACATATTCCATAGGAGTATGATTTTCTTCGCCGTAAGGATAATATGTAAAATGGTGAAAATCTTGGAAGCCTTCCATTACGATGCTTGCTTCGATTTTTGTAACATCCAGAGGATTATTTATCTGTCCCACATTGTATCTTTCAAGTTCTTCAGGTCGCCAACGGATCTGTACATTGGCTTCAGAAGAAGCAGGCACAGTCTGGAACATTTCAGGGAAACAGCATACATCGTTTATATAGGTGAGAAGGAAAGACAGCTTAACATCCTGGGAATTGTCATTCTTCGCCATCATATCGAGAATGAGAGCGCCTTCTTCGTCGAGATACATATCCTGAACGGTTAGCGAATAATTATTCTTGCTGAATATCATACGCTTGTCCAGCACAGGCGGTGCGTCAGGGTCTGCCGTTGTAACTACTTCAGCAGGTGCAGCGGTTGTCGGCTCATCTGCAGCAGGCTTGAATAAAAACATAGCGGCTGCTGCAATGGCGATAAACGGAAGAATGAAAAGCAGGGGAGAGAGCTTCTTTTTTGCAGGGCGGTCCAGTTTTACACCCGATGTGAAAGAAGAAATACCCTCGGCATCGTAAAGGCGCTGATAAAAATCCCCTTTGCCGTTTTTATAAACACGCTGAACACGACCAAGGCGCAAATCCATGCCATCAGGAAGATCAACATCCTCAAGATAAATAAGAAGCTGCTTCTTGTTAAGGTCACGGGAAAAGTTCAGCTCGTCCTTACAGTTTTCGCTGTTTATGTAATTTTCAGAAATAAAGGCAATAAAATAATCACATCCGGTCACATGAGCGGCGATGTTTTCATCCCATTCAGTGCCCGGGTCGATTCCTTCGTCATACCATACACGGTATCCGTCAGCCTGCATCTGCTCGATAACAGGCCATACCTTTCGGGAATCCTTATGTGAGTAGCTTATAAAAATATATGGCTCGTCGCCGCGGTAAGGTATAGGTGGATTCAAAAGCGATACCTCCGATAAATGTGGTAATACATATATTATATACGCATTTCAGGACAGTTGCAAGAGCGAAAAAATATTTTAACGGATAAATCAGAAATTCATTATAAATGAGAATAAAAAAAGAACGTCCGATGGACGTTCTTTCGATTTTTTGTTTTTTGACAATTACTTCTTGCCGAAGCGCTTGTTGAAACGGTCAACACGGCCGCCTGCGTCTACGAGCTTCTGCTTACCTGTGAAGAATGGGTGGCAAGCGCTGCAGATTTCAACCTTAAGGTCCTTACGTGTGGAACCTGTTTCGATAACGTTACCACAAGCACACTTTACTGTTGTAACGCTGTAGTTTGGGTGGATGCCCTCTTTCATTGTTTTCACCTCTGGATAATATTTTTTGTTAGCACATGTGACATATTCTAACACAACATTCTGATAAAATCAATAGTTTTTTCAAAATTTTCTAAAAATATTTTTGTCACGAAAAAAACATGAAAAAAACACAAAATTACCTATTGCGTTTTTTCCAATTATCTATTATAATTTAATAGCTGTTTGCAATTTTGTCAATACCAAATCAAAAAATATTTCATACAGCGGTTACTGCACATTAAATATAATTCACAAAATCAAGGACGGAGTTCAAATGAAAAACAGAAAAAAGCAGGCTCGTACAAAGAATATAATTATTTCTGTTGTAAGCGTGCTGGCGATTCTCGTGCTTCTTTACGGCATCGGTTATTCCACAGGCTTTATCCAGAAGAATCTTACAGCTCTCAAGGTAGGCGATTATAAGATCAATGCTCTTGAATATCGTTTCTACTATACAGATGCTAAAAACAACCTCATCAATGAATACGGCACAGAAATGGCTCAGAACGGCGTTGACTTCAATAAGCCGCTGGAAAGCCAGAACTATACAGAAACAGTTTCATGGGCTGATTACATCCACAACAATGCAGTTTCTGAACTTACAGAAATCTATGGCATGTATGCGGCAGCTGAAAAGGCCGGTCACGTAATGAGCGATGAAATGAAGGAAACTGTTGAAAGCTACATGAACGCTCTCATCGGCTCTGCAGAAAGCCAGAAGACAAATGCAGACAAGTATATCAACCAGATTTACGGCAAGAACATCGGCGAAGCTGAAGTTCGTGAGTTCATCACAAGAAGATACTATGCAGCTGACTATGTAAATAAGGTGCAGAACGAATTCAAGCCAACAGTTGAAGAGCTTGAAGCATACTATCAGGCAAATCCTGAAAAGCTCGAAGTTGTAAGCTACAACTATTACCACGTTGAATGGGAAGTTGCAGAAGGCAATGACCTCCTTACAAACAAGAACAAGGATGCTGCAAAGGTTATCGCAGAAGATATCCTCGCAAAGGGTAAGGATGCTGAATCCTTCGGTAAGGCAGTCCTTGAACACTGTAAGGACGAACTGAAGGGTTATTATGAAGACCTTTCTGTAACACATATCGAAGCAGGTATCATCCGTGATGATGCAGGACCAATCGCAGAATGGTATGCAGATCCTGCACGTAAGGCTGGCGACAGCACAATCATCGAAGGCACAAACAAGTACACAGTAATACTTTTCCACGACAGATATCTCGAAAAATATAATTCTGTTGACGTACGTCATATTCTCATCAAGCCTGAAGATGCAGAAGATCCTAACGATGCAGACCAGGTTGTTGCAAAGCATCAGGAAGCTATCGACAAGATTGAAGGCATCTATGATGAATATATGGCAGGCGATAAGACAGAAGATTCATTTGCTGCTCTTGCTATGGAATACTCTCAGGACAACGCTTCTGAAGGCGGTCTTTATACAGAAGTATGCAAGAACGAAATGGAAGAAGCATTTGAAGACTGGTGCTTCGAAGATAGCAGAAAGCCTGGCGATATCGGCATCGTAAAGACAGAATACGGCTACCATCTTATGTATTTCGTAGGCGAAGGCCGTGAAGGCTGGCAGGTAAAGGCAGAAGACAAGATGTCCACAGAACATTTTGAAACTTTCTTTGCTGAAGAAACTGAAAACCAGGAAGTAAAGACAAATCTGCTTGCAATGAACATGGCATATTAATCTTACCGATTTTTTGTTAGCATAAATTGAAAGGGGCGAGGGCTGAAATATTGCTCTCGTTTTTCATTTTCAAAAAAAGATTTTGACAAAAATCGGTTGACTTTTATATTTGATAGTGCTATAATTATAAAGCTGATTAGCAATAACTGAATATGTGCGGATGTGGCGGAATGGTAGACGCGTTGGCTTCAGGTGCCAATGGTGGCAACATCGTGTGGGTTCGAGTCCCTTCATCCGCACCAAAAAAAGACACCCTTTTTGGTGTCTTTTTTTATACACAGTAAGGGGAAATATTCGATTTAGAAATAAAGGGTGACTGGCGATAAACTTTTGTAAAAGATACTTGAAATTTATTATATATTAGGGTATAATTATAATAGATATTTTTGTAGCATTTTCACGATAAAGGTGTGAAGTAAATATGAAGGAATTAACGCTGCTGGTATGGTTCATGCAGCTTGGTCTGTCTGTGTCAGTGCCGCTGGCAGGATATGTGCTGCTGGCTCTCTGGCTGCAGGGGAAGTTTCAGCTTGGAAGCTGGATAGTTTGGGCAGCCGTAATAATCGGCGCAGTCAGCGCAATAGACGGTCTCAGAACTTCGCTGCGCACCCTTGAAAAGCTTTCCAGAAAAGACAAAACAGAGGATAAAATTGCAGTATCCTTCAATGATCACGAATAGATACACGGAGGTGTAAAATGAACTCGCGACAGTTTATTCTGCGTGAAACTGCGATGCTTGCTGCAGGCGAAGCGGTTTGTACAGTTTTAATGATCAGCGTATTTGCGCTGGCAGGATATTACAATACAAGCGTACTGATTGGCGGTATAGTCGGAGCTGTTATGGCGATTGTCAACTTCTTCCTTATGGCGGTTGCAGCCGATGCAGCAGCCGATAAAGCTGTAAATGGCGACGTAAAAGGCGGCAAGGAGCTGGTCAAGGCATCATTCCGTATGCGTCTGCTCGTTATGGCAGGCCTGCTTTTCCTCTTTGCAAGAAGCGGTATTTGTAATCTTATTGCGATGATAGTGCCTCTGGTGCTGACACGTATTATAATAACAGTTATAGAATTTTTCAGAAAGTCTGGTGAAACAAAGTAATGAGCATAGATGTAACAGGCGCATACGTCTATTTTGAAATTCCGATTCTCGGCGGTATACCGATAAGTCAGACTGCCGTTTCGTCCTTTATTGTGATGATTCTGCTGTGTACAGCATTCATTATGCTGGGAAAAAACATTGAAAAACGTCCGGGCAAAATGCAGGTGCTTGTGGAAAAAGCGGTGACATTGATAACAGACCTTACAGCATCAGCTATGGGCAAGCACAATGTACACTGGACACCGTTTATGGGCTGTCTTTTCCTCTGGAGTATCTGCGGCAGCTATATCGGTCTTACAGGTTTCCTTCGCTCCTCGACGGCTGACATCAACTGTACAGCCACATGGGCGCTTATGGTTTCCTTTATCATCTGGTTCAATAACATCAGAAACAACGGCATAGGCAACTTCCTTAAAAATTATATCAATCCAATGAATATAATTTCCGACCTTGCTCAGCCGCTTTCCATGTCATTCCGTCATTTCAGTAATGTATCTGTCGGCGGTATCATCTCTTCCATTATATATGCAGCGCTGACACTTTTATCCACAGTCGTCATCGGTCTTGTATCGTCAGCAGGCTGGCTTATGGCAGGAGTGCTCACTGCAGCAGGCGTCCTTATGTATCTTATGTGGGCGCGTAAGACAAAGAAGGTATTCCACAATATTCTTGCAGGCGTAACCTTTGTTGTCGGCGTGACAGGTCTTCTCGAAAGTTTTGGAATAATCGCAGGCGTTCCGATTTTCACATACGGTATCCCTGCAGTGCTTTCGGTTTATTTCGACTTTTTCTCCGGTTTCCTTCAGGCATTGGTATTCACACTTTTGTCTATGGTATATATCGGCGGCTCCCTTCCTGAACCTGAAACACAGGAAGAAAAATAATTTTGTAAGCAAAACACTTATCACATAAAAACATTAAAACAGTAGGAGGATATTCTTTATGGGTATTGGTGAAGGTTTAGCTATTCTTGGTAAGGCTCTCGGCGCAGGTCTTTGTATGGGTATCGGCGCTATCGGCCCTGCTATCGGTGAAGGTAATGCAGTAAGTCACGCTCTTGACGGTATGGCTCGTCAGCCTGAGGCTGCAGACAATCTTCGTGTTAACATGATTCTCGGTTGTGCTGTTACAGAATCCACAGGTATTTATTCCCTGGTAACAGCTATCCTTATTCTGTTCACACTGTAATTCACTTTTTTCTAATCTGAATCGAAAGGAGTGAAGTGCGTGGGTTATTATTTGGATTTTATCGGTGTTGACCTCTGGACTGCACTTTTTGTATTGCTGAATACGCTCACAGTCATCTTTGTTGGCACAAAGTTTCTCTTTAAGCCTGTTATGAAGATGATTGAAACGCGTCAGACGGAAATTGATGATATGTATGCCAGTGCGGATGCTGCTGAAAAGAATGCAAAGGCGCTGGAAAACGAGTACACTGAAAAGCTTGCTGCTGCGAAGGATACTTCTGAACGCATTATCAGAGAAGCAGTGGCCCGCGGACAGAGCCGTGAGGAAGAAATCATCCGTCAGGCAAACCGCGATGCTGCAGCTATTATGGATAAGGCAAATGCAGATATCGAGCTTGAAAAGAAAAAGGCTATCAACGAAGCAAAGGACGAGATTTCCGGTCTTGCTATGGAAATAGCAGGCAAGGTGGTTGGCAGAAGTCTTACAGATGCCGATCATGCACAGCTTGTTGAAAGCTTTATCGATGAATTGGGTGAGTAGTTATGAGTCAGATAGCTACAACATATACTCAGGCGCTCTATTCACTTATAAAGGAAGATGGCAGCGAAAAGGCTGTTCTTGAGCAGATGAAGGTTCTTGATGAGAGCTTTTCTCAGGAAAAGGACTTTGTCCGTCTGCTTTCAGCGCCGAATGTGATGAAGGAAACACGTTGTGCCATCTTGGATGACAGTTTCCGCGGAAAAGTCCATCCTTATCTTCTTAACTTTATGAAGATTCTCACAGAAAAGGGATATATCCGCTATTTTTCCGAATGCTGTCAGGCATATCGTGAGCAGTATAATGAAGAAAATGGTATTTTGCCGGTTTGCGCTGTTACAGCGGTTGAACTGACAGAAAACCAGACAGCGAAGCTTAAAGCCAAGCTGGAAAAAATCACAGGCAAAACCGTTGAGCTGGTGAACAGGACAGACCCAACCTGTCTTGGCGGTGTGCGGCTGGATTATGATGGCAAGCAGGTAGACGGCACGGTCAGAAACCGTCTCGATTCTATCCACAGCTTGCTGAAAAATACCGTACTCTGATTTAAGAAGGCAGGAAAAGTATGGAATTAAGACCAGAAGAAATAACAAAAATCATCCGTAGTCAGATAAAGAACTACGAAGCCAAGCTGGAACAGAGCGAAACAGGCATCGTCATCCTTGTAGGTGACGGCATCGCAAGAGTTTCCGGCCTGGATAAATGTATGGCCGGTGAACTTATCGAATTTACAAACGGTTCATTCGGTCTGGCTCAGAATCTCGAAGAGGACACAGTTTCTGTCGTTATCCTCGGTACCGATGCAGGTATCAGGGAAGGCGATACAGTAAAGCGCACAGGCAAGGTTGTTTCTGTGCCTGTCGGCAATGCCCTTATCGGCAGAGTTGTAAATGCCCTCGGCGAGCCAATCGACGGAAAGGGCGAAATCGTGCCTGAAACATTCAGACCAATCGAATGTCCTGCTCCGGGTATTATCGAAAGAAAACACGTAAGCCGTCCTCTCCAGACAGGTATCAAGGCTATCGACGCAATGATTCCTATCGGCCGCGGACAGCGTGAACTTATCATCGGTGACCGACAGACAGGTAAGACCACTATCGCAACCGATACAATTATCAACCAGAAGGGCAAGGATGTAATCTGCATCTATGTTGCCATCGGTCAGAAGCGTTCGACAGTTGCTCAGATTGTAAACAATCTCACACTTGCAGGCGCTATGGACTATACTATCGTTGTATCCGCAACAGCATCCGAGCTTGCTCCTATGCAGTATATTGCTCCATATACAGGCTGTACAATCGGCGAACACTTTATGCATCAGGGCAAGGATGTGCTCGTCATCTACGATGACCTGAGTAAGCACGCGGTTGCATACCGTACAATCTCCCTGCTCATCCGTCGTCCACCGGGACGTGAAGCATATCCTGGCGACGTTTTCTATCTCCATTCACGTCTTCTTGAGCGCGCAGCTCAGATGTCCGATGAACTTGGTGGCGGCAGCCTTACAGCCCTTCCTATTATCGAAACACAGGCGGGCGACGTATCCGCTTATATCCCTACAAACGTTATCTCCATCACAGACGGACAGATATTCCTTGAAACAGAACTCTTTAACTCAGGTATTCTTCCTGCGGTTAACCCTGGTATCTCTGTTTCCCGAGTTGGCGGTGACGCTCAGATCAAGGCGCTGAAGAAGGTTGCAGGCTCCCTCAAGCTTCTCTACTCACAGTACAGAGAACTTCAGAGCTTCGCTCAGTTCGGCTCCGACCTTGACGCCGATACAAAGTCCCGTCTTGCACAGGGCGAACGTATCGTTGCTGTTCTCAAGCAGAAAAATAACGAGCCTGTTGAAGTTGCTCTTCAGGTATGTATCATCTATGCAGTTACAAACGGCTTCCTCAAGAATATTTCTGTTGAAAATGTGCCTGAATTTGAACTGCGTATGAGAGAGTTTATGGAAAACCGCTATGCCGATGTTCTTGAAGCAATCAGAACAACAGGCAAGCTGGAAAATGATACAGCAGAAAAGCTGGGCGCAGCCCTCACAGAGCTTCTCGCTGAGTTCCAGGCAGCGGTGTAAAGGAGGGGCTTAATTATGGCTGGTGTTTCCACCAAAGCAATAAAAAACCGTATCCGTAGTATGGAAAATACAAAGCAGATTACCAAGGCTATGGAAATGGTGGCAGCCTCCAAGCTCCGTCGCGCTCAGGCGCAGGTGCTTTCCTCCCGTCCTTATTTTGAAATTTTCTATTCCACAATCCACGATATCGTAGAATCCGGATGCGATTTGTCTTCTCCGTATCTTACAGGAAGACCTGTCAGAAAGATTGCATATATCGTAATCGCAGGCGACAGAGGTCTTGCAGGCGGATATAACAGCAATGTTCTCAAGATGGTCATGTCTGAAGTAGGCGATAAGGAAGTTACAGTTCTGCCAATCGGCAGAAAGGCTGTGGATTTCTTCAGCTCAAGAAATATCCCGCTTCTGACAGAAAATCACGCCCTTGCTGAAACTGTTTCTGTCGGTGACTGCTTCTCGATGGCGAAAAATCTCTGCAAAGGTTATCTTGCTGGTGAGTTTGACGAAATCCATGTGGCATATACCAACTTTGTTTCGGTGCTGTCGCAGACTCCGACGACTCTTAAGATTCTTCCGCTGGCAGATACATCGGACAATGTGAAAAAAACAGTCCACGGCGATATGCTGTATGAGCCTGATCCGGAAGAAGTTTTCAAGGCAATCGTCCCTGAATATCTGGGAGGAATTATATACGGCGCCCTTTGCGAAAGCAGAGCGGCAGAGCAGGCTGCAAGACGCACAGCTATGGACTCGGCAACTCAGAATGCGGAAGATATGATCGCAGATCTGAGCCTCAAGTTCAACCGTGCAAGACAGGCTGCTATCACCCAGGAAATCACTGAGATTGTCGTGGGTTAACAATAATGACAATATAAAGGAGCTGAATCCTATGTCTAATAATAAAGGGGCAGTTATCCAGGTAATGGGTCCTGTTCTGGATATCCGCTTTTCCGATGCGGGGCTTCCGGACCTGCTCAATGCCATCGAAATCCCACACGGGGATAATACAATCGTTGCCGAAGTTGCTCAGCACATCGGTGATAATGTAGTTCGCTGTATCGCAATGAGCTCGACAGACGGTCTTCAGCGCGGTGCTGAAGCTATCGATACAGGCGCACCTATCAGCGTGCCTGTAGGCGATGAATGTCTCGGCAGAGTTTTCAATCTGCTCGGTCAGCCTATTGATAACCGTGAACCTGTAAAGGGTGCTGAACGCTGGCCTATCCACCGTGCAGCGCCATCCTATGAAGAACAGCGTCCTGCTACAGAAATCCTTGAAACAGGTATCAAGGTCATCGATATGATCTGTCCTTATGCAAAGGGCGGTAAGATTGGTCTCTTCGGCGGTGCCGGCGTTGGCAAGACAGTTCTCATTCAGGAACTTATCTATAATATCGCAACTGCACATAACGGTTATTCTGTCTTCACAGGCGTTGGTGAACGCACACGTGAAGGTAATGACCTTTACAATGAAATGACTGAATCGGGCGTTATCAACAAGACAGCCATGGTATTCGGTCAGATGAACGAGCCTCCGGGAGCTCGTATGAGAGTCGGTCTCTCCGGCCTCACAATGGCAGAATACTTCCGTGATGCAAAGCATCAGGACGTGCTTCTGTTCATCGATAATATCTTCAGATTTACACAGGCAGGTTCGGAAGTTTCCGCCCTCCTCGGCCGTATGCCATCTGCCGTAGGTTATCAGCCTACACTGGCAACAGAAATGGGCGCACTTCAGGAACGTATCACATCCACACAGAACGGCTCCATCACTTCAGTTCAGGCTGTCTATGTTCCTGCCGACGACCTTACAGACCCTGCTCCAGCTACAACATTTGCCCATCTTGACGCAACAACAGTTCTCGACCGTGGTATTGCATCCCTCGGTATTTATCCTGCTGTTGACCCACTCGATTCCACATCAAGAATTCTTTCTCCTGAAGTGGTTGGCGTTGAACATTACGAAACAGCACGTGCTGTTCAGAGCATTCTTCAGCGTTATAAGGAACTGCAGGATATCATCGCTATCATGGGTATGGACGAACTGAGTGAAGAGGACAAGCTTACAGTTAACCGCGCTCGTAAGATCCAGCGCTTCCTCTCCCAGCCATTCCACGTTGCCGAGCAGTTCACAGGCTATAAGGGCAAGTATGTTCCTCTCAAGGATACAATCAGATCATTTAAGGAAATTATCGAAGGCAAGCACGACGAAATTCCTGAATCCTACTTCCTGTATGCAGGCACTATTGATGATGTAGTGGAAAAGTGGAAGGGTGATAACTAATGAACGGCTTCCCGCTGAAAATAGTCACACCTGACGGGCTGGTATACGATGGCACTGCCGAAGAAGTTGTTGTAAGAACGACAACGGGCGACATCGGTATCCTTGCCGGTCATGTCAACTGTATCGCGCCTCTCGGTATGGGTATGGCTACAATCGTGATAGAAGGTCAGAAGAAATATGCAGCCTGCATCGGCGGTATGATCTCTGCAGTAAACGGCTCTGTCACACTCGTGCCAACTACATTCGAATGGGCAGATGAAATCGATATTGAACGTGCTGAGGCTTCTCAGGAACGCGCAAAGGCGATTATTGCTGACAAAAATGCCACAGCAACAGAACATCGTATGGCAGATGCCAGACTCAAGAGAGCTGTCGTTCGCCAGAGCGTTGCAAGACTTAAATAAAACAAAAGCCACTCGTCTGAGTGGCTTTTACTTTTTTATTATGCCTTCCCCTTGATTCACACCCCAAACAGCAGGCTGTTTGGGGACCCCATTTGGGAAGGTGTCAGCAAAGCTGACGGATGAGGTG
>JAZUBN010000141.1:0-13077 GCA_045638565.1 Oscillospiraceae bacterium
GGGAGGGGGACCATCGAAGATGGTGGAGGGATGTAAACTATTTAATGTGACTTGTCACACCTTGTTTCTTGGCTCCCTCAGACGAGGGAGCTGGCAAACCGAAGGTTTGACTGAGGGAGTGAAACATATTATATATGCTACAGAAATTTATACCTGTGTTAAATCCCCTTCATCATCCCTGCCAATATTCCAATACCCTTTATAATCTCCTCCTTTGTCGGAGTGGAGAAATTGAGCCTTATTGCATTGGAAATGCCGTACTGCGGAATGAGCGTGCTGCCCGGAATGCAGGCAACGCCATTTTCGATAGCCTTTCTGACAAAAGGCTCACTGTCTGTGCCCTCCGGCAGATAAACCATGATGAACATACCGCCCTCAGGACGGGTGTATTTTACATTTTCAGGGAAATGTTTGTCCATTTCGCTAAGCATCAGCGCACATTTTTCGCTGTACATCGCAGCGATTTTTTTAATATGACCATCATAATCATGGTGTGTCAGAAATTCATGACAGATGTGCTGTGTCAGCGGCACAGTGTGAATGTCTGTGCATTGCTTTCCGGTTATCAGCCTTGGAATAAGCCCCTCGTCAACGCACATAAATCCCACACGCAGAGCAGGTGCGATAACCTTGGAGAAAGAGCCGCAGTAGATAACTCTGCCGTCCTTGTCAAAGCTCTTTATCGGCAAAATCGGCTGGCCTCTGAAACGGATGTCGCTGTAAGGGTCGTCCTCCAAAATCACCACATCATATTTTACAGCAAGGTCATAAATCGCCTTTCTCTTTTCAAGTGAAGTGGTGATTCCCGTCGGATTCTGGAAAGTCGGGATAATATAAATCAATTTTGCATCAGGATTCGCAACAAGAGCTTCTTCCAGTTTCTGTAAATCCATTCCGTCCTCTTCAAGAGGCACCCCCACAAGATGCGCCCCGTAAGTGCGGAAGGTATCCATGGTGCTCATATAGGAATAGCCCTCGCAGATGACGGTGTCGCCCTCGTCGAGCAGACATTTTGCCACTAAATCAGCCGCCTGCTGAGCGCCCGTCGTTATAAAAATGCGGTCACGGTCTATGCCGTATTTGTCCTTCATGCGTTTTTTCAGCGTTTCAATAAGCGGAATATATCCCTCGCTGGAGGCATACTGAAGCATACCAACAGGATCATTTTGCAAAATATCAGCGGCAATTTTTGTAACCTCAGCTTTTGGGAAAAGGGCAGGGAAAGGGTTTCCGCCGCCGAATGGAATCATTGAAGGGTCGTCAGCCAGCTTGAAAATCTCTGAAATAAGAGCATCATCGACAGCCGATATTTTCCTCGAAAGCTTAAAATCCATACAGCACCTCCGGGTTGTGTTTATAATATAAATATATCGTATTTCTCACCATTTTGCAATACAAAAAACGGACACCCTCACGGATGTCCGTTCTGAATTATACACCGAAAATCATAGCACTGACAGCCAGAGCAACAATTACTGCAATGCTGCCCCAGATAAGCTTCCGTCTGTACTGCGGATCTTTGTGCAGCCCTAATTTATAGGAGTTGAAGATCCATACAAGAAGAAAAACAATGGGAGCGACATACAAAGCGGCACGCATGCCCGATTCAGTAAGAGGACTTCTCATAATGATTCTCCTTTCGTAGTTTCAGCCTTCCCCTTGAGGGGAAGGTGGCACGCTGGTGCGTGACGGATGAGGTGTCATAAAGCTTCTATATAATAATTATGGGATTCTTCGGACTGTATCCTAAGAATGACAGACTGCAATTACTTATCCAGCAATTCGTGTGTCATCTTGCCCAGAATATCAATACCCTTTACGATATCCTCGTCAGATGGAGTGGAGAAGTTGAGACGGAATGCATTGGAAATGCCTTCCTGAGGCATAAATGCCGCACCAGGCACACAAGCCACCTTCTGAGCAATAGCATCCTGAACGAATGGCGCACTGTCGTAGCCTTCAGGCAGATAAGCCATAATGAACATACCGCCTTCAGGACGTGTAAATGTAACATCCTTGTGGAATTTCTTTTCCATTTCACCGATCATAAGCTCACATTTTGCCTTGTAAAGCTTTGCATTTTCAGCGATATGAGCCGCAAAGTCATACTTTGTCATGTATTCGTTGCAGATATACTGGAAAAGTGTGTTTGTGTGAACGTCTGTACACTGCTTGCCGATAACCATTCTGCCGAAAAGTTTGTTGTCAACGCATACAAAACCTACACGGAATGCAGGAGCCATAACCTTGGAGAAAGAGCCGCAGTAGATAACTCTGCCGTCTGTATCGATGCTCTTGATAGGCTTGATATCCTCGCCCATAAAGCGGAGTTCGCCATATGGATTGTCTTCCATGATGATAACATCATACTTTTTGGCAAGTTCGTAAATCTTAACACGCTTTTCCCAGCTTGTTGTAACGCCTGTTGGGTTCTGGAATGTAGGGATGATATAGATAAAGCGTACATTCTTGTTGTTCTTGAGAGCTTCTTCCAGCTTTTCAATGTTCATACCGTCATTTTCAAGAGGAACACCAACAAGGTTAGCGCCGTATGAACGGAATGTATTGAGACAGCCGATGAAGGAAGGGTCTTCACAGATAACTGTGTCGCCTTCGTTGACAAGGCACTTTGTGATAAGGTCGGCAGCCTGCTGAGAGCCGCTGACTGTCAGAATCTCATTGTTGCCTTCTTCGATATTGAATCTGTCCTTTATGTATTTTTTAAGAGTGTTGCGCAGAGGAATATAGCCTTCGCTGATGGAATACTGAAGAACGGAAGATGGGTCTTCGGCGAAAACCTTTGCTGTGATTTCAGCTATTTCATTTACAGGGAAGGTGAGAGGAGACGGATTGCCGCCGCCAAACTTGATGATGTCCGGATCGGCTGCCAGCTTGAAGAGTTCACGGATCATAGAGCCTTTCATATTGGCCATCTTATCGGAAATGTTAAATTGCATAATTAGCCTCCTTCTGTGTACATTAAATATGTCTATAATTATAATATACACTATTTGATATATAAATGCAAGATAGTTATATATAAATATCTGAAATATTGATGTACTGCCGATAGAAAATTTGTATAAAATCACAAGTAGTTATTGAAAACTAACGCGGAATATGATATAATAATCGGTGGATTTTTAGGCAACACTATAAATGAGGTAACTATGAAAATAAAAGCAGCCGTGCTGCTGGTAGTTGCAATGCTTTTAAGCTTTGTCACACCGGCATTTGCACTTACAGATATACAGCTTGTCTCTGAAACAGCCGTCCTCATAAACGGCGAAACAGGACAGGTGCTTTACGATAAAAATATGCATCAGAAGATGTTCCCTGCCAGCATCACAAAGGTGATGACAGGTATGCTCGCTCTTGAGAATGCCGCGCCCGATGAGGTTATGACAATGTCTCACTATGCGGTATTTTCCATCGGCAGAGGCACATCCCATATCGCCCTCGATGAAAATGAAAATATCACAGTGGAGCAGGCAATGTACGCTCTTTCCATCGAATCGGCAAACGATGCTGCCAACGGTCTTGCTGAGCACGTGTCGGGCACAACAGAGGACTTTGCCAATATGATGAATGAAAAGGCAAAGGAATGCGGCGCACTCAATACCCATTTTGTAAATCCTCACGGCCTTCACGATGAGGAGCATTATTCCACAGCTTATGATATGGCGCGCATCACAATGTCGGCCATTAAGACAGAAGGCTTCAACACATATTTCGGTGAAACAAAATACGAGATTCCGCCTACAAACAAGCAGGAGGAAACACGTTATCTCCGCTCCAGCAATGACCTTCTCAAGGGAAAGTATGAATGTGAAGGCATTTTCATGAGTAAAAACGGCTGGACAGGCGAGGCGAAGAATACCCTTATCACAGCGGCCGAAAGAAATGGCGTGACACTTATTGCCGTCGTTATGAAGTCGGGCAAGACAGAGGAGAAGTTTGAAGATACAGCAAAGCTTCTCAACTGGGGCTTTGAAAACTATAAGGCTCATGCGATAAGCGGTGAGGATATCGCTGCAAGTGCTCCAACATCCATCGATGTAGGCGAAACAGAGGATAAGGTCTATCTCGGCACATACGATGCCCCTGATGTGACAGTTATGATTCCTTCCGATATGTCGGCAGAAAAAATCACATTCACATATTCCGACCCTGTGGTCAGCGAAGACAATGCATCGGTGGTGGCGGAATATACAATCCTTCTCGACGGCAAGGAAATTGCAGGCATTGAAAAGGGCGAGATTGCGGCAGAGCTTACCATAGAAAAGGCTGCATCAGCCAAAGTGGAGCTTCCTGCAGATACTGATGAAGACGGCAAAAAGATAAGCCCTGTTGCAGCTGGCATTATTATTGCAGTGGTGATTGTTGCAGTAATCGGCATCGTTCTTTATCTCAGACTTCTTCAGATAAGAAAGCGCAACAGAGCAAGAAGACAGGCTCGACGCATTGAAAGAATGAGAAACGGACGTTAATATCCAAAGGGTGATGCAAATGCGTCACCCTTTATTTATGTAAACTTGGTGCTTACTGCATAACAGCCTCCCTTGTGTAAAGGCAGGGGCACCATCCAAGATGGTGGAGGGATTGCCTGACATAGATACAAACATGCTTTACATATCAAAGGAATGCTAAATGCAAACACGATTTATATAAAATCTCCAATAAAACCACGGACTCATTATAGTTTTTATCAATAATAAACAAATTGCAAAAAAATTAAAAATTTTTGAAAAAAACTCTTGCATTTTCGAAAAACCTGTGGTATTATATATAGGCAGTCAGGAATGACACAAAAAATGAAATATGCGCTTGTAGCTCAGCTGGATAGAGTATTTGGCTACGAACCAAAGGGTCAGGGGTTCGAATCCCTTCAAGCGTGCCAGAAAAAGACATCGTTCGCGATGTCTTTTTTGCTGTTTTCGAAAAAAACTCTTGCATTTTGGAAAAATGTGTGATATACTATATAAGTCGTCAGAAATGACACAAAAAATAAGATATGCGCTTGTAGCTCAGCTGGATAGAGTATTTGGCTACGAACCAAAGGGTCAGGGGTTCGAATCCCTTCAAGCGTGCCAGAAAGAGACATCGTCAGCGGTGTCTCTTTTGCTTTATACAAAAAATCTATAACACTTGCATTTATCCGGAAATATCATTATAATATTTTCAGGCCACGAAATAAACATAAAGGAAGGTATAAAATGAAACTCCTTATAATAAACCCGGGCTCAACTTCCACAAAAATCAGTGTCTTTGAAGAATACGAAGAACTTTTTGAAGAAAGCGTTTTCCACGATGCCCCTGTGCTCCTGCAGTTTCCTCACGTAAACGGTCAGGTGCCATTCAGAAAGCAGGTCATCATTGATATACTTAAAAAGCACGGCCTTGAGCCAAAGGACATCGATGTCTATGTTGGCCGCGGCGGCGGTGCCCATCCTCAGCACACAGGCGTTACAGTGATTGACGAAGTGCTCTATAACGATACTCTCGAAGGCGTAGGCGGCAGTGAGCACGCGGCAAAGCTTGGTGTACTTATCGCATATGATATGTGCAAGGAATTCGGCGGACAGATGTATACACTCAATCCTACAAATGTCGATGAATACTCCGATTATGCCCGTCTTACAGGCATCAAGGGCGTTTACTGCAATTCTCAGGCTCACGTGCTCAATCAGAAGGCTATCGCTGAAAAGCACGCCGAAAGCATGGGCAGAAAATATGAAGACTGCAATTTCGTCGTAGCTCATATCGACGGTGGCATCACAGTCCACGCTCACGAAAAGGGCAGAATGGTCGACGGCAATGTGGGAGCAGGCGGCGATGGCGCCTTCACACCGACACGAATCGGCAGTGTGCCTGTCCTTCCGCTTCTCGATTACATCGAAAAACACTCTGTGCAGGAAGTCCGCACAATGTGCTCCCGCTCGGGCGGTTTCGTATCCTATTTCGGTACAGCTGATGCAAAAACAGTCCATAAGATGGTCGAGGAAAATGACCCTACCGCAGTTCTTGTATGGAATACGATGATCTATCAGATATGCAAGCAGGTGGGCGCGATGAGCGCTGTCCTCGAAGGTAAGGTGGACGGTATTCTTCTCACAGGCGGTCTTGTCCGTTATGACGATATCGTTGAAGGCATAAAGAAACGCTGCGGCTGGATAGCTCCTATTACAGTTTATCCGGGCGAAATGGAGCAGAAGGCTCTTGCATACTCTGTCCTCAAAGTGCTCCACGGCGAAAACGAAGCAATCCACTATTCAGGCAAACCTGTATGGGAAGGCTTCCCATTCATAAAAGACTAATTACATAATTCAATGCAGGGGACGGCATCCTCGACGTCCTGCAACTAATAACTCCCATATACAGAAAGGAAACAATACAATGAACGCTGAATGTCTTATCTGCAAAGCTCCGCTTGAATATCTCCCACAGGCTGAAATGATGGAATGTGCTCTCTGCCACAAGCAGGAAATGAGCAACACACGCTGTGTGAACGGCCATTATGTCTGCTCCGACTGCCATACAGAAGGTATGGATGCAGTTATCGGTATGTGCCTTGCGGCCACATCAAAAGATCCGTTTGAAATCCTCGAACAGATGATGGATGCACCTTTCTGCTATATGCACGGTCCTGAACATCATGTTATGGTGGGCGCAGCACTTCTCGCTGCATATAAGAATTCCGGCGGTGAAGTTGACCTTGAAAATGCCCTCATGGAAATGTATAACCGCGGCAAGCAGGTTCCTGGCGGTATCTGCGGTCTCTGGGGCTCCTGCGGTGCAGCCGTCAGCTCCGGTATCTTCATCTCCATCATCACAGGCGCAGACCCTCTCACAAAGGAAAGCTGGGGCATGGCAAATCTTATGACATCAAAGGCTCTCAATAACATCGGTGTCATCGGCGGTCCACGCTGCTGCAAGAGAAACAGCCATCTTGCAATCGAAACTGCAATCGACTTTGTAGCCGAAAATCTCGGCGTACAGATGGAAAAGAACAAGCACGTCTGCCGTTACTTCAAAAATAACAATCAGTGCATCGGCAAACGCTGCCCATTCTCTCCTGCAAACAACAGATAAAAAACAAAAGCACCTTCGGGTGCTTTTTGATTTAAGCCTTCCCCTCAAGGGGAAGGTGTCAGCGTAGCTGACGGATGAGGTGTAGGCTGTAAGCCGTTTATTTAATCAGATAAAGATTCGACATTTGCTTGTGAATAAATATTTCGATGATTTTGCAAATTTATATAGAAAAAGTCCCCATTATATGCTATAATAACATTCCAACCCCAATGAAAGGAGATGCGTTATGAAAGGCGGATTTTTCCCTCTGGTTTCCCGTATGAAATACATCGGTCGCTGGAGTCTTATGCATAATACAAGGGAAGAAAACCTTATGGAACATTCCTTTGAAACGGCGGTTATAGCTCAGGCTCTTGCAATTATCGGCAAAAAGGTATATAATAAATCGGTAAGCCCTGAAAGAATCGCATCGGCAGCTCTTTATCACGATACAAGCGAAATAATCACAGGCGATATGCCAACTCCGATAAAATACGGCAACGATGCCCTTAAAACTGCCTATAAGCAGGTTGAACTTGGGGCAAAGCAAAGGCTGTGTGACCTTGTGCCCGATATTTTCCGTGAAGAATATGAGGAGCTTATCTCCTTTGAGGAAAAATATCCTGAGGAATACCGCTATATCAAGGCGGCAGATAAAATTTCGGCATATCTCAAAACCCTGAGCGAAGAGCAGGGCGGAAACCGTGACTTTGTCAGCGCAAAGGCTCAGCTGCTTGACAGTATCAAGGCCATGAATATGGAAGAAGCCGATTATTTCATGGAAAACTTCGTAAATCTCTACGGCAAAACTCTCGACGAGCTTACTGTTTAATAAACAAGCCTTCCCCTTGAGGGGAAGGGGGACCACCTCAGGTGGTGGATGAGGTGTAGGCTGTAAGCCGTTTATTTAATCAGATATAACCATCCAGGAATAAATAAAAATCAATATAAAAAAGGAGAAACAAATGGGCAATATCATAATTGAAAGTTACCCTGTATTCGTGCTCAGTATCATTGCAATCGGCATCCTTGTATGGGAAGCAGTGTCCTTCTTCAAATTCAAGGGAAAGGTTATTGTACCGGCAAAAGTTCCGGCGCAGAACATCCTTTTTGTCATTCTTGCAGGTCTTATGTGCTACATCATTCTCACAAACTACGGCGCATCCATGTCCACATACATCCTTTGCGGTATGTTTGTTGTTGAATTCGTAATCTTCTCCCAGCTTGCCTGCGGTGTTACAGAAGAAGGTTTCGTAATTCAGGGTATGCTTTCCCGCTTTGATAAGATGAGATACTATAATGTAGACACAGAAACAGCTCAGAAGCCACGTATCCGCGTCGGTCTCGGCTTTTCTGAAAAGTACATTGAAGTAGAAGAAGACAAGGTTGAGCTTATCAAGGCTTATATGTTCAAGTTCAAGGTGCCTGATTTCGAAGAATATGTGGAACTCAAGAAGATTGCACGTATGAAGGCAATGGAAGAACGCAACCGTCAGGAAAACGCAAAAAATAAGAAAAAGTAAAAAACTCAGCCTGCATTTCCTGCAGGCTGAAGCTTTAGGTAAAATATGGGGGTAAATATGAAAAACAGAAAAGACAGCAGAACACTGCTGAGATATTTCTTTATAATCTCGGCATTTCAGTCGCTGGGTGCAAACTTTGCCCATCCTGCAACACCTACACTTATCCAGAACTTAGGTCTCAATGACTATATGTTCGGTGTGGCTTTTGCAGGTATGTCGCTGACAAACTTCCTCTTCTCGCCATTCTGGGGCAAGATTTCAGACCAGATAGGCAGACGTAAGGTTCTCGGCATTTCGGGCGTGGGCTATGCCTTCGGTCAGATAGTATTCGGCATGGCAACAACAGAGCTGGGAATCCTTCTGGGCAGAATGATTGCAGGCTTTTTCATCGGCGGATGGAATGTGGCTCAGCTTTCCTATATCATGGACCATTCGGAAATCACAACAAAGGGCAAGAACTTCACACTGCTGGCAACTATCCAGTCGGTATGCGGTGCAGCGGGCTATCTCATCGGCGGTTATATCGCAGAATACTCCATCGGCACAATGTTTATCTGTCAGGCTGTATGTCTCGCTCTCGGCGGTCTGTTATTCTATATGCTCTGCCGTGACAGCGAAAATGGACATTTTACAAATACTGTAAAAGTTGGCGAAGCTCTCAAGGGCGCAAACCCTTTCGGTGCCTTCCTCAAGGTCGGCAAGCAGATGTCGGTCGTTATGATCATCATTCTTGCCATCGCTCTTATTGCAACATTCTCCTCCACAGCCTATGACCAGTGCTTCAACTATTTCATCAAGGACCAGCTTTCCTTCTCGCCATCCAATAACGGCGTAATGCGTGCAGTCCTCGGTCTTGTTGCTCTCATCACAAATATGACAGTCGGTATGTGGGTTATGAAAAAGACAGACATCACAAAGTCATTTATCGTGGTCCTCGGCCTCGATTCTCTCGTACTGACAGGTCTTCTTTTCCCATCTGCACTTCCTGTTTTCGTAGTCATCAACATTATGCTTTATTCCCTCAATACACTTATCAATCCTCTCGCTCAGGCTGTTTATGCCCTCGGCATCAAGGATGAAAAGCAGAGCGGCGCATTTATGGGCGTATTCAATTCCATCAAATCCCTCGGCTCTGTAATCGGCTCGCTTTTCGCAGGCTTCATCTATTCCACAGGTCCAAGACTCTCCTTCCTCTATGCCTGTGCAGGCTTTGCAATTGCAGCGCTTCTGGCATTTAAAGCGTACACAATGAGAAAAAAGGCAGCAAAGTAAAATAAAACAAAAACGCGGTGAAACCCATCGCGTTTTTTATTATGCAAAAAATCAATATTTACAGTTTTTTACTTTCATTTTATTTTATAAAATGGTATGATAAATATATACACAGCTTTAAGCCTCCCCTGTGTAAGGGGAGGGGGACCACCGAATGGTGGTGGAAGGGTTGTCATTTATAAATACATCACACTACTCTTCACTATTCACTTAATAAAGGAGGCCTGTTATGAAAGACTTGCAATCCATCATAGATAATTCCCGTAAAATCGTATTTTTCGGCGGCGCAGGCGTAAGCACAGAAAGCAATATCCCTGACTTCCGCAGCGTGGACGGTCTGTATAACCAGACCTACGATTATCCGCCTGAAACCATTCTCAGCCACGGCTTTTTCAAAACTCATCCCGAGGAGTTTTTCAATTTCCACAGAGATAAAATGATTGCCCTCTGGGCAAAGCCAAACAAGGCACATCTCAAGCTTGCCGAAATGGAAAAGAAAGGCAAGCTCATCGGTGTCATCACACAGAATATCGATGGTCTTCATCAGGCAGCAGGCTCTGTCAATGTAATGGAACTTCACGGCTCTGTACACAGAAACTTCTGCACAAGCTGTGGAAAGATGTATGATGCCGCCTATATCAAAAACTCAACAGGTATTCCGCGCTGTGAAAAGTGCGGCGGTATGATAAAGCCTGATATTGTGCTTTATGATGAATCGCTCAATACAGACACCCTCGACAGAGCGGTCGATGCCATAGCCGAAGCCGACACAATGATAGTTGCCGGCACAAGCCTTACTGTATATCCTGCCGCAGGTCTTTTGAGATTCTTCCGCGGAAATAATCTCGTCCTCATCAACCGCGATGAAACACCATATGATAATTATGCCGCCCTCGTAATCCACGAAAAGGTTGGCGAAGTCCTGGATAAAATTAAGTTATAAATAATCGTAGGGGAGGGTCTCTGTGCCCTCCCGTAAAATATCCCCCCGCAAAGAAAGGAGTACCTCTTGCCGATATATTTACTTTTAATTTCAATAGTCATTTTTGCCTGCGTCATTCTCAATAAAGTTTCAAGCAAGCTTGGAATACCAATGCTGCTGGCATTCATACTTCTTGGTATGTTTTTCGGCTCGGACGGCTTTGTGAAGATACCGTTTGAAAACTATCAGTTTGCCGAGCAGATCTGTTCGGTCGCCCTTATTTTTATCATGTTTTATGGCGGCTTCGGCACAAACTGGAATGAAGCAAAGCCTGTTGCAAAAAAATCAATTATGCTTTCCACCCTCGGTGTTGTAATGACAGCAGGGCTCACAGGTCTTTTCTGCCATTTCGTGCTGAAAATAGATATCCTTGAAAGTATGCTCATCGGCTCGGTCATCTCCTCGACAGACGCAGCTTCGGTCTTTTCGATACTCCGTTCAAAAAATCTCGGTCTTAAAGACAACACAGCCTCCATGCTGGAAATCGAAAGCGGCAGTAACGACCCTTGCTCCTATATGCTGACAGCCATCTTTATTGCGGCAATCAAAGGGGCAAATACAGCAGGGGCGATGGCATATATGATATTCGCACAGATTGCATACGGTATTATTTTCGGTGTGGCAATCGCTGCATTAGGCGTTATATTTATGCGAAAATACCGCTTCACAACAGAAGGATTTTCGGAAATCTTCGTTGTGGGCGTAGCGGTGCTTTCATATGCGCTTCCGGCGGCAATCGGCGGCAACGGATATCTCAGCGCCTACATCGTCGGCATAATTCTCGGTAATACCCACATCAAAAATAAGAAAAAGCTAGTTATTTTCTTCGACGGCATTACAGGGCTTATGCAGATGGCAATCTTCTTCCTGCTCGGTCTTCTGTCCTTCCCGTCAATGCTTCCGGGTGTTGCCTTTGAAGCTATGCTGATTGCACTTTTTATTACATTTATTGCCCGTCCTGCCACAATTTTTGCCCTGCTTGGCAAAAAGAGCAGCACAAATCAGAAACTTCTTGTTTCGTGGTCGGGGCTGAGAGGTGCGGCATCCATCGTATTTGCAATTATGGCAAAGATGTCGATAAATACAACCCTTGATATCTTCCATGTAGTCTTCTTTATCGTCCTGTTTTCAATTCTGATTCAGGGATCCTTCATTCCGCTTATGTCACGTAAACTGAATATGATTGACGAAGATGCCGACGTTATGAAAACCTTCAATGACTATGTTTCAAAACCAATCGGTTTCGTCCGCTTCACAATTCCGGAAGGGCATAAATGGTGCGGAAAAGAGCTTAAAGAGTTGTGGATTCCGCCCGATATGCTGTTTGTCCTCATAAAAAGAGGAGGGGAGAATCTTTTGCCTAACGGCGATACAATACTGATGGCAGGGGACAGCGTAATCGCCTGTGCCGCTCAGTTTGAAGACCGTGACGGCATCACACTTACCGAAATCGAAGTCACAAAGGACAGCTATTATAACGGAAGTACCATTGCCGACCTTCCTGACGACAACAGAGGTCTTATCATCATGATTCAGCGCAAGGATGAAATCATCATCCCGAATGGTGATGTCAGACTGCAGAAAGGTGATATTTTAGTTACAAATCAGGGACTTTAATATGAAAGAAATGACAGTAGAGCACGATTTTGCTCCTATTTATGATGAAAACTCACACATTTTAATACTCGGCACAATGCCCTCGGTCAAATCCCGTGAGCAGGGATTCTATTATGGACATAAGCAGAACAGATTCTGGAAAGTTCTTTCCAATGTTACAGGGGATACTCTGCCCGAAACCATAGAGCAGAAAAAGGCATTTTTACTGCGTAATCATATTGCAATATGGGATGTGATAAAGAAGTGCGATATTGCAGGCTCAAGCGATGCCAGCATAAAAAATGCCGAGGCAAACGACATAGCATCCCTTGTGAAAAACAGCAATATATGTAAAATATATGCCAATGGAAGCACAGCGAAGAAACTGTATGACAGCCTTGTAAAGTGCGATATGGAGGCGATTCTGCTTCCGTCCACAAGTCCTGCCAATGCCGCTTTCTCCCTCGATAAGCTCACCGAAAAATGGAGCGTCATACTGGAGGATTTGTAATAGACAAATGTAGGGGACGGTGCTTGTCAACGTCCCGAAAATACCACAAAACAAAAAGCAGGGCAAACGCCCTGCTTTTTAATATTCTCTTATAACAGCCTCCTCTGTGTAAGGGGAGGGGG
>JAZUBN010000142.1:0-29321 GCA_045638565.1 Oscillospiraceae bacterium
ATCTGAGCAAGGATAGTATCACAGCCTGTACCCATATCGGCTGCGCCGATAATAAGGTTATAAGTGCCGTCTTCACTCAGCTTGAGCGTTGCAGAGCCTACGTCAACATTGGAGATACAGCTGCCCTGCATTGCCATAGCAACACCTGCAGTTCTTACCTTGCCATTGCCCATATCACGAACCTTGGAGCGTTCTTCCCAATTGAAAAGTTCACGGCAATGATCCATACAACGGTCGAGAGCGCAGGCATTTGCAACTTCGTTATAATAAGCAGGCATAACCATGCCTTCCTTGATCATATTCATATCACGGATAGCAGTAGCATCCATACCGAGCTTTTCTGCAAGTTCACTGACGATAGATTCAACGGCAAAAGTACCCTGAGTTGCGCCGTATCCACGGTAAGCACCTGCTGCCTGATGATTTGTATAAACTACATCATAATGGAAACGGAAAGCTTCAAGAGAGCCTGTATAAAGAGGAATAGCCTTATGTCCGGAAAGACCTACTGTTGTAGGACCGTGCTCACCGTAAGCACCTGTGTTGGAAAGTGTATAAAGATCCATTACACGGATCTTGCCTTCCTTTGTAGCACCGAGCTTGATAGTGATTTCCATTTCGTGACGTGGAGAGCCTGCAATCTGAGATTCTTCACGTGTATATATGATACGCGCAGGACGTCCTGTCTTCATAGCTACAAATGCTGGATATACGTCACATACAGCTGTCTGCTTTGCGCCGAAACCGCCACCAATACGTGGCTTTTCAACACGTATCTTACTCTTTGGAATTCCGAGAGCACGCGAAAGAATTCTGCGTGTATGGAAAACAATCTGTGTGGAGGAGATTATATGCAGACGACCATATCTGTCAAAGTTTGCATAGCATGTGAATGGCTCCATCATAGCCTGATTAAATGCTCTTGTATGATATGTGCGTTCGAGCACGATGTCACATTCAGCGAGAATACCTTCAACATCACCATGGCTTTCATCTGCGCTGGCAACCATATTACGCTTAGGATCACCGCCCACATCACAAGGTGGGAACCAGTCATCTTCAGGATGAACAAGTACAGGATTATCCTTTGCTGTACGGAAATCAAGAACAGGCTCAAGAACATTATACTTGACCTTGATGAGGTTCATAGCCTTGATTGCAGCTTTTTCAGTTTCTGCTGCAATGATAGCAACTGCATCACCTGCAAAGCGGACGTGACGGTCGATAATCAGACGGTCATATGGAGATGGCTCAGGGAAAGTCTGACCTGCGATAGCAAAACGTGTAGTTGGCACATCTTCCCATGTAAAGATATCGACAACGCCCGGAACCTTCTTTGCTATATCTATATTGATAGATTCAACAATTGCATTGGCATGAGGAGAACGCAGGATTTTCACGACGAGAGCATCATCAGGAGTGATATCGTCTGTATATACAGGCTTGCCCAGCAAAAGCTGCATAGAGTCTTTTTTACGGACAGATTTATTTATAGATTTATATTCTTTATGTTCCATAGATTCCTCCTTATGCCTTTCGGGAATTCAGGTAATTACGGATGCCACGAAGCTGTCCGTCATAACCGGAACAACGGCAGAGATTGCCTGCAAGGAATGCACGAATCTCATCGTCTGTAGGATCAGGATTTTCACGGAGAAGTGCGATTGTATTCATAACCAGACCAGGATTACAGAAGCCGCACTGGTCAGCGCCCTGATCGGCAATAAATCCGATAAAGTCAGACGCTTCTTCCTGAAGACCTTCAAGTGTCTGGATCTTATGACCATCCGCACGTGCTGTAAGCATAGAGCAGGAAAGGACAGGCTTTCCGTCCATAAGAACTGTACAAAGACCGCAGTTTGATGTATCACAGCCGCGTTTTACGCTTAAGCATCCATGCTTTCTAACAAAATCAAGAAGAATGGAATCTTCTTCTATGGAATCAACGACATTTTTGCCGTTAAGATTGATTTTAACTTCCATTTTACATACCTCCCAGCTCGTTTACAGATCTTTCTGTCAGTACACTTGTCAGATGTGTACGGTAGGAAGCGCTGCCGCGCATATTGCTTCCTGTAGGTGTGTTTTCAGCGATATACTTTGCAAAAGCTTTTGCGCTTTCATCTGTAATGCCATTTTTAAGAATATCATTTTCATCACGGAGAAGCATTGCCTTGTTTGGACGTGCGCCGATGGAAGCGCGATATTCGCCATTTACACAGGATACTGCGCAAGCAAGCACAGGAAAGTCTGTTCTCTGGTTACGCACTGATGAATAAACAATTCTGATAGGGGATTTTTTGATGATGACACGCACGAGAAGGTCACGGTCATAATCCATTTTTACAAATTTTTCCAGTGGAACAATGCCGCCGTTATAGAGCTCAACATATGTATCCATCGCCAGCAGAACTGTAAGCACATCGGAAAAACCAAATCTGCCCCATACACTGCCGCCAACAGTTGCCATATTACGGAACTGTACGCCTACAATATCTTTCAGTGAATTTTTAATTGCACCGTTTGTGTACTTATTCAAACCTTCGTGTTCTTCCATAGCACGCAGGCTGACCATTGCTCCAAGAATAAAGCTTTCGTCATTTTCTTCAATTTTATCAAGGCCGAGATCGCAAAGGTCGATAGCTGTTCCGACACTTCCCTTGCCCAGTCTTGTCCACATCATACCGCCTACTATGCGGTTGCGCTTATTCTGGTTAAGCGTATATGCTTCTTCCAGACTCTGAGCGCGGATATATTTCTGAATTGTAATCATAACACAAATACTCCTAACTTTATTTTTGCATTTGTCTATTATACATAATTATACCATTTATATTTGACATTTGCAATGGCATATGCTACAATTTCGTTGTAGTTTTATAAATACAACGCTTCATGGAGGACAAAACATGAAGGCAATAACAAAGGTTGTTTTCGTCGATGAAAATGGTGAAAAGTTCTTCGGCGAAGGTCCTGCCAGACTTATGCGCGCTATCGAAGAAAACGGTTCACTGAGAGCTGCTGCCCTCTCAATGGGGATGGCATATACCAAGGCTCTGAAACTGATAGGAAATGCAGAAAATGTGTTGGGTTTCCGTCTGACAGAGCGCATAACAGGAGGCAAAGACGGCGGCGGAAGCCGTATTACACCAGAAGGAAAGGAGTGGCTTATAAAATATGAGAAATATCGCGATGCCTGCAAGGATGCTAACACCAGACTCTATATGGAATTCTTTCCGGAGCAGCAATAAACGTCATCTTATAATTACAGGCTCCATAAACACCGGAAAAACCGCTCTTCTCAACTCACTTTTCCACGCTTCTCTTCCATGTGGGATAGCAACTTATGATGCCAGAACTGCTGTATATACGCGTGAAAACGGAACTGCTCTTCTGAACAAGCTGGCAAAATGCCCTGACGAATGGGTATCTATTGACGAGATAGGATGTCTCGAGACCGAGTGTCCTGAGTATTGCTCCGCTCTCGAATCTCTTTTTGACAAAAAGCGTGTTGCTGCTGTTGTCGGAAAACAGCCTCTTCCCTTTTTGCAATCTATTATTGAAAGAAAAGATGTTTTTGTTATAGATCTGGATGATCCGTTTGGAAATAATTCCTGTGTTATTATGGCATCAGGAATGGGAACAAGATTCGGCGGAAATAAACTGATGGCTGATTTTCACGGCAAGCCTATGATACTTCGTGCACTCGATGCAACCGAAGGCGTATTCAGAAAGCGTGTAGTTGTCACCCGACATTCCGATGTAGCAGAGCTTTGCCGTATGCATAATGTTGAAACTATTGTCCACGATTTACCTCATCGCAGTGACACAGTACGTCTTGGTATAGAAGCGCTTGACGAAAGTGATTCCTGTGTATTTTGTCCTGGTGACCAGCCTCTCCTTAGCCGTGAAACGGTTATTTCTCTTGCACTTTCTGCAAAAAACAATCCTGATGAAATCTGGCGTGTAAGCTGTGACAGCACTCCCGGCGCGCCGGTGCTTTTCCCGAAATGGACATTCGGTGAGCTTCATTCCCTTCCAGAAGGCAAGGGAGGCAGCTGGGTTATGAAAAATCATCCGGAAACAGTCAGGGCTATTCAGATAGACGATCCATATGAGCTGGTGGATGCAGATACCCCGGAAATATTGGATATGCTGAGGAGCCGTATACAGCAAAATCAGCAGGATATTTAACGAAGGAGAAAATAAACTATGATAATTGCCGTTGTAGGTGCAGGAGGAAAGACATCTCTTATCAAAGAATTGTCTGACAAATACACTTCCGAAGGAAAATTCGTATTTATCACCACTTCCACCCATATGTTTATTGAAGAAAATACATTGTGTACAGACGATGCGCAGCTTATCATCGCTCAGCTTAGAGATAAAGGCTTTGCCATGGCCGGGGTCGCGGATGGACAGAAAATAAAAAGTTTGTCCAATGATACCTTTAAGGAAGTCTGCAAGCACGCAGATGTTGTTCTTGTTGAAGCAGACGGCTCCAAGCATATGCCTATAAAATACCCTAACAAAACCGAGCCTGTTATCCCGGACAATGTGGACGAAATTATCGTGGTATGCGGTCTCCATGCATTGGGACAGAAGGCAAAGGACTGCTGTCACAGACTTGAGCTTGTCAAGGAATGTCTTGGCATTGAAGATGATACTATTATCACTCCTGCTCACATTCAGAAACTGGTTTGTGATGGGTATACAACACCACTGCGCACGAAATATCCTAACAAGAAAATCACAGTTGTTGCCCGCCACAACAGTACACTCTATCAGCGTGTGATCTCTGCTATGATTGAAAACGAAGCCGATGTTTCCGTTATGCGCGAAGAATGGTTCTGTCCGCAGCCGAGTCTTATTCTCTGCGGCAGCGGTCATGTAGCGCGTGAAGTTGCGGCTATGGCTTCGCGTATGGATTTCAAAATAACCGTTATCGATGAAAGAGCAGAACTCGTGACTGCTGAAAGGTTCCCTGCTGCAGACAACCTTATATGCGATTCATACGACAATCTTGAAAAGTATATGGAAGAAGGAGCTTGCTATGTACTTGTCACACCTGAACACAAGGCAGATCTGCTTTGTGCCAGCAAGATTCTTCCTACAAAATATTCATATCTTGGTATGATAGGAAGCAAACGAAAGGTTGCAGCTGCTTTTGAAAGTCTGCGTGCTGCAAACTTTACAGAGGAGCAGATCGGTACTATTTTTGCACCAATCGGCATTCCTATAGGTGCTGTCACCCCTGCTGAAATCGCTATAAGCATTCTTGCTCAGATAATTCAGGAGAAAAACAAAAGTCATTCTGCTTCTGCTGACAGAGAGCTTCTCGAAACAAAAGAAAAAGGCGTCCTCTGTATAGTCACAGAAAAACATGGCTCTGCCCCACGTGGAGTCGGAAGTATGATGTTTGTTGTCAATGACATAACTCTCGGCAGTATCGGCGGCGGTGAGCCGGAATATCTTGCCATCCTTCACGCACGTGAATGTGACAGTATCGAAACGAAGGAGTATGCATTAAGCTCGGGCGGAAGCACCCCTGGTGGCACAATTCAAGTGATGTTTATTCCTGTATAATATAATAAAAGACCTGCCGGAGATTCCGACAGGTCTTTTTTCTATGCAGATAAATTGTTTTTATGCCTTATCCTTTGGGAGAACTACATTGAGAATAATTGCAACGAGAGCTGCAGGAACGATGCCGGAGCCGCCGAAAATAAGCTTGATAGCTTCTGGTGCGAAGTTGAGGATAGCTGGGTTTGCGCCCATACCATAGCCAACACCGAGAGCAACAGCAACGATGGAAAGGTTACGGCCGTTAAGTGGTTCCTTTGTAATAAGCTGAATACCGCTGATAACGATAGAAGAGAACATCATAACAGCAGCGCCGCCGAGAACAGCCTGAGGCATGATGGAAACAAGAGCACCAAGCTTAGGGCAAAGGCCGCAGAGAATGAGGAAGATAGCGCCTGTGGAGATTGCAAAACGGTTTACAACCTTTGTCATAGCTACAAGACCAACATTCTGGCTGAAGGATGTGTTAGGAAGAACACCGAAGAGAGCAGCGAAGGAAGAACCAACACCGTCACAGATAACGCCGCCGGAAAGTTCCTTGTCTGTTGCTTCTCTGCCAAGACCGCCTTCCATAACGCCGGAGATGTCACCGACTGTTTCAACAGCAGTTACGATGAACATGATCATAACAGGAAGAACTGCACGGAGATCAAAGATAGGCTTTACAGGCATGAACTTAGGAATTTCAAACCAAGCTGCGTTTGCAACCTTATCCCAGTTGAGCACCCATGCCTTTGTGTATTCAACACCATCAGCTGTGATGCCTGTTGTTGGAAGAACAAAGCCCATAACAACAGCTGCGATGTAACCGCAAACGATACCGAGGAGAATGGAAGATGAGCTTGTGAAGCCTGTTGTGCCGTGCTTGAAGAAGAGAATCATAGCAAGAACGAAAACAGCAAGAAGCAGGTTTTCCATAGAGCCGAAGTCCTTTGCCGCATTACCGCCGCCGAAGGAATTGATGCCGACGGAAATAAGGCTGAGACCGATGGACATAACAACTGTACCTGTTACAACTGCAGGGAAGAACTTGCGGAGCGGCTTTAAGAAGAAGCCGAGTACAGCTTCAAACAGACCGCCTATAATCGAAGCGCCCATAATAGCGCCATAAGCAAGAACACCACCGCCCATAGTTGCAGCTACAGAGTTGAAAACGCCGATGAATCCGGAGGATGTACCCATAACAACAGGAACGTTGCCGCCGACAGGACCGATGGAGAACAACTGAATCAATGTAACGATACCGGCAATAAGCATTGCATTCTGGAGGAGAGAGAGCTGAAGGTCAGCAAACTCGCCGCTTGCAATACCGCATGCGCCTGTAATGATAATTAATGGTGTCAGGTTACCTACGAACATGGCAAGAACATGCTGAAGACCAAGCGGAATCGCCTGCTTCAATGGCATCTTACCATCCAGCTGAAAAGCACTGGCTGACAGTTGGTTGGATTTTTTCATGATAATACCCTTTCCTGAAAAGAATTATATAATCGTTTTCAGTATATCACAAATTAACCGTTCTGTAAACCAGAAACAGACAAATATTGACAATTTATTCTTTCTGCAATGAAAAAAGAGGCAGATTGCTCTGCCTCGGTTATGATTTTCTGCTATAATTTATCTGTCGCGTTCGGCTCTGTTATAGAGGATTTCGCCTGTATAGGCTTCTACGGCGTATTCATATTCCATATTTCCCACATCAAAGGAAATCTCATAGAATGTGACGCCTCTCTCTTTTTCAAGCTCAATATCGAAATCACGGATCTTGCCATTTTCTACATTTGCATGAGTGATAGCCTTTATTCTGGCCTCGTCTCTGCTTATTCTGTTTGTTTCAGCAGGCTTGGCTTCGGTAGTTGCCGGCTTCTGCTCCTTTGCCTGAACAGGCTTGGTTTCATTAACAGGCTTCTGTCTCTTTGTTTCAGCAGGCTTTACTTCAGCAACAGTTTTCTGTTCCTTAGTTTCTGCAGGTTTTGCTTCAGCAACAGTTTTCTGTTCCTTCACTTCAATAGGATTTTCTTCAACCACAGAAGAGCTTGCTTCGGTGGATACGGTCTGGGTTTCAGACCCCTTTGTTGGGATAGTTCTCTCTGCCAGCGCTTCTTCAGAATAACACCCTGCAAGCAGAGTCATAATCAATAATGCGGAAAGTGTGACTACGTATAAAGATTTTCTCATCGAAACATCTCCTTTCTGTTGTTTATTTTTTTAAAAAGAGGCAGTAAATACTGCCCCTTTTATCAGCTATTCTTCTGTAAATGCGATTTTTCCGAAGTTTAGCCGTACTGCGCTTCATTCAGCGGCTTATCCCAATGGATAATCCCCTGCATTGATACAGCAATTTCATCTGCTGACGATTGCACCTGTGCAAGATACTCTTCGTCGCGCTTTTTAGAGCGTCTGCCCTTTGTACAGAGCAATTCTTTCTCTCCACAGGCATCATAGCTTATGGCAAAATCTTCAGCGTCTTTATGAGGAAAGAAGCTCACACCGACCGTATACTTTATCATTCCGCTGTCACTTTCTGCATTCAGCCAGACGACAGCTCCGTGGCGTTCTACGCCATCAAATGTACATTCGGCCGAAAAATATTGCTTATATACATCAATACTTTTCATATTCTTCCCTCCCCTGGCGTAATCTTATTACTTGTTGAAGTATCTCTTGAGGAGGCCATCGAAGCCCTTGCCGTGTCTTGCTTCGTCCTTTGCCATTTCATGAACTGTATCATGGATAGCGTCGAGGTTCATTTCCTTAGCCTTCTTAGCGAGTTCGAACTTGCCGAGTGTTGCGCCGCATTCTGCGTCTGCACGGAGTTCGAGGTTCTTCTTTGTATCAGCGAATACTACTTCACCGAGAAGTTCAGCGAACTTTGCTGCGTGTTCTGCTTCTTCATATGCAGCCTGCTGATAGAAAGCACCGATTTCTGGGTAGCCTTCACGGATAGCCTGACGGCTCATAGCGAGGTACATACCTACTTCTGTACATTCACCAACAAAGTTGGAACGGAGTTCTTCGATGATGGATTCATCAACACCCTGTGCAACACCGATGATATGTTCACAAGCATATGTCTTTTCACCGGACATTTCATTGAACTTGGAAGCTGGAACGCCGCACTGTGGGCACTTTTCTGGAGCAGCTTCGCCTTCGTGTACATAACCGCAGATAGAGCAAACAAATTTCTTCATGATAATTTCTCCTTTTATTTCTTTTAATTTAATAATTTTTTTGTTTTAGAAGTCGCTTAATCTGAGAGAATCAAGCTCGTTTTTGATTTTTCTGCTGACTGTGCAGAATACTTTTCTGAAAGAGCAGGTTTCCTTATCAGCCACTCTTGTACAGCAGAAATCATCTTCCATACAATGCGAGATGGCTATCGGTCCATCAATGCTTTCAACTATGTCTGAAAGCGTAATCTCTTCGGCAGGCTTTTTGAGGAAGTATCCGCCCTGTGCTCCCTTTTTGGAATCAACAAAGCCGGATTCTGAAAGCTTGGAAAGGATCTTGAGGGAAAATCTTAGGGATACACCGGTCTTTTCCGATATTTCTCTCGCCGAGATAACGCCTGTTTCATTCTTTATTATATACAGAATTCTTATCGCGTAGTCAGCTTCTCTTGTTATTTTCATTTGACCATCTCCTTTTGTTTACGCTTTTAGTATACATTAACTTTTCCGATTTGTCAATAGTTTTTTGAAAATATTTTTTACTTTTTTAGTGGAGTTATTTTCATCAAAAAAGAGCCTGTGAAAACAGACTCTTTTTCGCTAATTAACTATAAAATATTATGCAAGTTTACCTGCATCGTGATGCATCATTACATTGCGCCATTTACCGCCATTATATCGGGCAACAATGAGAAGTGTTCTGAGAAGCTGGTCTGCAACGAGAGCATACCACGCGCCTTCAAGACCCATACCGAAGAAGCTGATGAGAATAATTGCAAGAGCCGGTCTGAGTACCATAACTGTTGCGCTGGAAACGTAAGCTGTGTACTTTGTATCGCCTGCGCCACGAAGAACACCGGCAGAAATAAACTGGAGAGCCTGCAGAGGCTGAATAACAGCAACCATCTGCAAAAGCGGACTGCCCATATTGATAATCTCCAGGTCATTATTATACATACCGATAATCTGCTTATTGAAGAAGAAGACAACGATTGCGATTATAGCTGAAACTATCATACCCAGAGTCTGTGTACGCTTGGAATAGTGCACTGCCATATCTGCTCTTCTCTTGCCGAGGCTCTGTCCGACAAGGGATGTAGCTGATACCGAGAAAGCTTCGCCATTCATAAATGTCAGCGCCTGAATATTCATACATACCTGATGGGTTGCAAGAGCAACTGTACCGAGGGATGCAACTGTCTTTGCATAGATGATCATACCGACACGCATTGCCATTCTTTCACCCATTGCAGGTGTACCGATAGCGAAAATATCCTTGATAGTCTTTGCGTGAGGCTTGAAGCCATCCTTAAGTTCAAGACGGGCATACTGCTTCTTGTTCATAATTGCCACGAGAGCCATGATACATGCTACAAACTGACCGATAACCGTTGCAATTGATGCGCCTGCCACTTCAAGTCTTGGGAAGCCCCAGTTACCAAAGATGAGAAGATAGTTGAGAACAACGTTTACGACATTAGCTGTGGTGTTATAAATCATAGCCGTTTTGGCATCACCTGTCGCTCTCAGTACGCTGGTTACAACCGATGTGATTGCCATCGTGAACATACCGAGCATCTGAATCTGGAGATAAACTGTGCCGCCTGCCAGAGTTTCAGCATCGGCTGCGCCCATAAACTTGATCATAGGCTCGGCGAATATGTAACCGAGAATAGCACCGACAACAGCGATGATAACATTGATGAGCATCGCCTGACGCATTACAAGCTTGGCTTTCTCCTGATTATTTGCACCTCTGTATCGTGCAACAAGTGCCATAGTACCGACATTGAGCGCCATAAATACCGTAGTAACAAGGAACTTCGGCTGTGTTGTAAGACCAACCGCTGAAATCGCCCACGCACCAAGCTGACCTACCATCATAAGGTCGACCATGGATGCAAGCTGTGTCAGCATAAGCTCAACAAGTGAAGGCCACGCAATACGGATTACATCGGAATAAATCATCTTGTTTGTGACACCCTCAGGGAGAGGCTGTTTGCCGCGGACACCTTGGGAATTACCCTCTGTACCATCGCCCCATGGAAGTTTATCCAGCGTAGTTTCGAGAACAACGTCCTTTTTCTTTGCTTCTGCCAAGAAAATCAATCCTCCTTTTATTCTGTTTTTTAATCTACTTAACATTATAACATATATTACATTATATTGGAATATTTTTTTGCATATAAAAAATATAATTATCAATTTGTTCATTAACTATTGCAATTTTCAAAATAAAATTGTATACTTTATGCATAAACTATTTTACAAAAAGGAGCAAATTATTATGAACTATGTTATAAAAGACAGAGAACCTGCTGACGCTCTCCGCTTTTTTGAAGACATCAGCGCAATTCCACGTGCATCACGAAACGAAGCCGGTATCGCTGACTTTATGGTAAAGTTTGCCGAAGAACGCGGACTCTGGGTTATGAAGGATGAATGGAACAATGTCATCATCAAGAAGCCAGGCTCCAAGGGCTGTGAAAACCTCCCTCCTGTTATGCTTCAGGGTCATCTCGACATCGTTCCTGAAAAGAATCAGGATACAGTTCACGACTGGGAAAAGGACGGTCTCAAGCTCCGTGTTGAAGGCGATATTCTCAAGGCTACAGGTACAACTCTCGGTTGTGACGATGGTTATGCTCTTGCATATATGATGGCTGTTCTCGACAGAGACAACGTTGTCCATCCACCACTCGAATGTGTTATGACTTCCATGGAAGAAGTTGGTCTTATCGGCGCTATGAAGATGAGCGGCGAACACATCAAGGCTCGCACAATGATCGGTATGGACGGCGGCGGAGAAGGCAAGTTCCTCGTTTCCTCTGCAGGCGGCTGCTATGTATTCCTCAAGGTTCCTTTTGAAACAAAAAAGGCTGAAGGCAAGGCTCTCGGTATTCATATCCGTGGTCTTCTCGGCGGTCACTCCGGCGGTCTCATCCATACAGAAAAGGGCAACTCCAACAAAATCATGGGCCGCATCCTCTTTGAACTCAAGAAGGAAATCTCCTTTGATATTTCCAACATTTACGGCGGCTTCAAGGGCAATGCTATCCCACGTGAAGCTGACTGCGTAATCGTTCTTGATGAAAAGGATATGGCAAAGGCTATCGAAATCATCAAGACTGTTGAAGCTAAGGTTCAGAATGAACTTCAGTTCTCCGACAAGGGCTTCCATGTTGTTCTCGATGAAAACGCAAAGGCTGAAATTGTTATCGACAAGGAAGCTGCTGCAAAGGTCATCCGCCTCAGCCACATTCTTCCTAACGGTATGATGATGAAGCATATGGAAATCGAAGGTCTTACAAATGCTTCCCTCAACGTTGGTGTTGTTACACAGGAAGAAAACCAGATCGTTTACGAAGTTACAGTTCGTTCTGCAGAAGACAGCCTTGTAGACTACATTGCTGAAACTGTTGCTGATATCGCTGATGTTGTTGGCGCAAAGTGTGACATTCAGGGCAAGTATCCTGCATTTGCATACAATCCTGAATCCCCTATCCGTAAGATTGCTATGGAACAGTATAAGAAGATGACAGGTCTTGACGGCAAGATCAACGCTGTTCACGGCGGCACAGAAGCAGGCGTATTCCGTGCTCTCCTCCCTGGTCTTGACATCGTTGGTATTGGCCCTAACGCAGGCGGCGCACATACTCCTGAAGAATATGTTGAACTTCCATCCTTCAAGCACGCATTCGACCTTCTCCTCAACATCCTCGAAGCTCTTACAAAGTAATTATTATACATAAGAAAAAGCTCTCCATTCGGGGAGCTTTTTTGATAAGAATTGACTTTTATATTTCACTTTGCTATACTTTAATAAAGAAATGGGGTGATATGGCTTGAAAATCGAAAATAATATTCTGAAGCACTATCTTAAAAATGTATATTTCATTACAGGCACGGCTTATGCAGGCAAGTCGACGACCGTTAAGATGCTTGCCGATAGATATGATATGATTTTCTGCGGTGAGAATTATCACAGCAAGGTGTCTGACATTGTGGCGACGCCTGAGGCACAGCCTGATATTTCTTTCATCAATAACCTTAAAGACTGGAAGGATTTTGTCACCCGCTCACCCGAAGAATATGAGCGCTGGATTTACAGCGTATCCAATGAAGCTGCCGAATTTGAAGTAGCTGAGCTAATTGCGATTTCGCAGGATAAGAAGGTTATTGTAGACACAAATATTCCTGTGGATATTCTGAGTGAAATCTCCGATTACAACCATGTTGCCGTTATGCTCTCCCCTCAGTCGATGAGTGTTGAAAGATTTTTTGACAGAAGTGACCCTGACAAGCAGTTTATTCTCAGCGTTATCGACGGTTGTGAAAACCCTGATGCGGTTATGGAAAATTACAAGCGCGGTCTTGCCCTCATCAACAGCAAGAAGCACTATGACGAATATGCCAACAGCGGATTTTTCACAGTTGTCCGTGAGGATAATGAAAAAGACACCCGCGAAGAAGTCTGCGATATTATCGCAAGGCATTTCGGACTTATAAATAAGTAAAAAGGAGACCAATACGGTCTCCTTTCGTTTTTATTCTGATTTTATGACATAACACCGGTGTATTTTTACAAATCCAAGACTTTGCGCCATTTTATTGGAAGCTATGTTTGTATGGTGGCACGCCCATACAGGTGCTTTACCCTGCTCAATGGCATATTTTATCATAGCATTTGCGACAATTTTACCCAGACCTTTGTTTTTATACTCTTCTGCTGTTTCAATACCGATGTCTATCTCTTCGCTTGTTACTGCGGCTGAAAATGCCCACGATGCTATATTGTCGCCCTTCATTACGCAATAACCCTTCCCTTTTTCAAGAAAACTCTCTCTGCTTGCCCAGAAAAGCGACGGTACTATTCTTCCCGACAGTTTATTCAGTATGTTTTCGTCCATTTCTTTTATTGTATAGCCTTCGGGCAGGCGAAAATCCTTTTCTTCAGCAAATTGGTATAGATTTCGCTCCTGAATATCGATATTTCCCTTCTCTGCAAAATATGACCGCACGATTTCATCGTCTGTCATAAGCACGAAACGGCGAGACTTGTTTTTGTCTGTCATAAGGCTGTACACATCGTCGAGAAATGCTTTTTCCGTGCTGCCTGTGATATATGCAAAGCCTGTGTACGTCCAGAAAACACAGCTGTCTTTCTGAATAAAAATATCACCGTCCTGCACGCCTTCGGCCATCGCAAGAGGGTAAACTTTACCGCAACTGTGTGTCTTTGCGGCATCTATGAGCTTATGATATTCCGCTTTGCAAAGATTTGTCATCATAGTTCCACCTCTTACTTATTCATTTCGTCGACAAACTCTTTTGTTCTGGCGGTAAGCGAGACCCACGCAGGCTTAAAGCCGCATTTTATTGCATTGCGTACCGATTTGATATTGGACCAGGCGGCGCAATAGAATGGCACTTTGCCAAGCTGAAGTATCTCACTCGCAAGTCTGCTTGTAATGGCTGATGCAATTCCCCTTCTTCTGTATTCGGGCAGGACATCGACGCCAATCTGGTACATATCTTCACAGTCTGCTGAACAACCCGCAAGACCTATCAGCTTACCGTTGTCAAATGCGCCGACAGCAAGCACATCGAGATGCTTTCTCTTTTCACACAGTGCATTCGACCATTCTTCTTTATAATACTGAGCAAAATCCTCAGGATGAAGCACCTTCAGTTCAAATTCACACGGCAATTCTTTAAGCTTATCAATGTCAGGCAGGAAATATTCCGCCATAAAGCAGACCGAATATCCAAACTCATCCAGTTTTTTATTGAGAGCAATAATATTAGGCGATTCAAAGCAATGGGCTGTATCATATTTATTTATATACCACTCGGCTGTCTCTCTCATTCTTTCGCTGACCTGAGCTACAACATTTGTGCCATATGAAACAAGATCAAATTCAAACGGCAGAGGAAGATATGCTCTCGCCTTATCATTGGCTTGTGACAGCACAATTTTATTCTCTTCCGAAAGAAAATCCTCAGGTTTACAATTACAGTCATATGCCGACTGCTGCATGGCAATTTTCAATATATCCTTATTTGTCATATATTTATCCCCATAAGATTTATATTAATTCCTATTTTAACAGAGTTCAGCCAACAATTCAATATTGACAACTTTTGCTATTTATGGTACTATTTTGATGTATGGGGGAGTAGCAAGCGCATCCCTGCGCAACAAGTCAACATACTGGTTTAACAACCTGGCTTGTTTTAATTTGCGAGACTCATGTAAGCTACGGGATAGCTGTACATGGAGTCTTTTTATTTTGTTCCGAGTATGGCTGATGCCCTGCTTGGATTTTTTATTGTGGAGGATTTTTTAATGGAACTTGGTTTCACACTTCTGTTCAACAGCATTCTTCTCGGCGCAGGTCTCGCGATGGATGCCTTTTCCGTTTCCCTTGCCAACGGGCTTAACGACCCTGGCATGAAAAAATGTCGAATGACAGGTATTGCAGGCATTTTTGCCACTTTCCAGTTTGCTATGCCGCTTATCGGCTGGATTTGCGTATCTACTATCGCGCAGAAATTCGCACTCTTTGAAAAATGCATTCCTTACATCGCACTCGCTCTTCTCGGCTATATCGGCGGCAAGATGCTTCTCGAAGGCATCAGATGCACAGACGAAGTATGTGAAAAGACAGAGCTTACACTTTCAGCGCTCATCGTGCAGGGTATTGCAACATCTATCGACGCTCTTTCAGTTGGTTTTACAATTTCCAACTACAACTTCCTTGAAGCTCTTATCTCCTGCCTCATAATCGGCGTTGTAACATTCTTCATCTGCTTTGCAGGTCTTGCCATCGGCAAGAAGGCGGGCACAAAGCTTGCCGGCAAAGCTGGTATCTTAGGCGGTGCAATTCTTATTTTCATCGGCCTTGAGATTTTCATTACAAATGTATTTATGTAAGATTTAATAAGAAAAGCCACCTGTATGGGTGGCTTTTTGTTTTAGATTTGTTCCATGATTTTGTCGACAATTTCAATGCATATATCTGCGGCTGTGTTTTTCATTTCAAGGAATTCCTGATAGCCGCCCTTTATGCTGTCGCTGACGATTTTTATCATAATGCATGGCACCTTATTTCTGTTGCAGGTAAGCGCAATTCCGGCAGCTTCCATTTCACAGATATCTGCGCCAAACTGTTCATGCAGATTTCTCTTCGCCTGTTCATCCGATACAAACTTATCGCCCGATGCGCAAATTACAGGGACCAGCTCAGGATGCACCTTGAGCGCAATTTCCTTCAGCTCGGCTGAAACAGGAATATAGATGTCAGGATACTGGAGATAGCGTCCCACCTCTATATTATCAACTGCGCTTGTGTCAAAATCATAGTGGACAACCTTGTCAACAATGCAGACCTTTGTTGTGGACATAGCTTCTGTAAGACCGCCTACAACACCGAAGTTGACCACAAGGTCAACGCCATACTCACTTATCAGGAACTGAGTACCGGAAGCTGCAGCAATTTCACCTGCACCGCAATTCAGAATTACCAGATGGTAATTATTTGTCTGATACTCCATAACTTTATATCCTGCTTTTTCTTCCACTCTGAGCTGAGAGCCGTATTTATCCAATACCGACTGAATCTCAACTGCGACAATCATTCCGATTTTCTTCATCTGACTGCATCTTCCTTTCTAAAGATTTTAATTTGATTTATTATTTCTGTGCATAATATCTGCACATATTTTTCATAATTTCCGCAAACTTTGCTTTATCCACCTGCATTGCAACGTGGCAGTTAGGTGCTTTTTCATTGGAAATAACGGTCTGACCGATATTTTCACAGTCGCCGTCCTCGACAAAGACATAGTAATCTTCAAAAGTTACAACTGTATCATCAATCTGTGAGGCCACAGCAAGGGCATCATGGATAGCGTTATTATCCGAGCCGTTTTCAACACAGTTATACTTTGAAAATGCCGACAACTCTTTAATAAATCTCGCCTTTTTATTATCACCGCAGATGGCAACCATATCGTCAAAGTCGCTCATTTCAACGGCTGCCGCATGAGTTGCGTTGAGACCAACCATCCATACATCCATCTTTTCAAAGACATACTTTGCTGCGTGAGGGTCTATCCAGATATTGAACTCTGCTGTTTTATTTGTAGCGCTGACATTACCGAATGTGCCGCCGCCCATAATGACAAACTTTTTAAGAAGCTGAGGCAAATCCGGGTGCTTTTCAAGGCATATTGCGATATTTGTAAGAGGACCGACGGCGAAGAGAATCATCTCACCCTTATGCTTTACAGCCTCTTCGTAGATGATTTCCCATGCAGGCATTTCATCTTCTTTCAGCTTTGGCTCGTCAAAAACAAAGGAGCCTACGCCCGACTGACCATGGGTATTTGCGGCAAACTGATTATATGCCTTTTTCAGCGGTTTTTCCGCACCGAAGCCCACACGACAGTTTATTCCCAATTCTTCACGGATGCAGAGGGCATTCTTTCTTGTAATATTCGCCGGCACATTACCTTCAACGGCTGTAATCGCCAATATATCAAACCCTTCATATGAATTGGCAAGAGCGAGAGCATAGCTGTCGTCAACTCCAGGGTCACAATCTATGATAACAGGAATCTTCTTCATAATGTATCTCCCTTTAATTCTGATACTGCTATTATACCGCTACTTCCCCATTCTTTCAAGAAGATTTTCATAAAGAGCCTGTGTTTCTTCCACAGTCTTTGCCGAGATGACGAGATGTTTTCCATTATTTTCCATTATGATATGGCTGTCTGCACCTGTGTAGGCATAGAGGGTATATTTTCCAAGCTCATCATTTGTGAACTGTCCCATCGAAAGTCTCGCACTGCCAAAGCCCATTGTGCGTATGCCAGTACGGAAGTCTTCGACATATTCGATATTTTCAACGAAGTCGTATCTTACCGTTAAGTCCTCATAGAAATCAGCCTTGATTTCGAAGGATTCATCGCTCATTTCATATTCAATATCGCCTGCAAACATAATCACAACAACGAAAACAAGCACTGCGGCAATACCGACCATGGAAAATTTTCTCATTTTCAGCATTGCAGGAGTAAGCGGCAAAGCTCTGCTTGTTGTAACATCCTTGCCTTCCGCCTTTTCCTTGCGGTAGAAGTTATATGAATATATCATCGGTATAAGCACCATAAGAAGAACGACCGCAAACAGAATAAATACCATTGTTTCCTCGTCAAATGCCGCCGAAATAACTGTAAGCATACCGCCCGCCATCCAAAGCTTGCCTGCCATACGGTGTGTGGCATTCCAGTTGGCTTCGCTTGAATATGTTGTCGGGATTTTGATGCCTATTGTGGAGTTCATACGGTTTTTAGGCATATAGTTGCCGATTACAATGAACATAAGACCGATAACAATCGGCGTTGTGCGCTCCGGACCGAATTCATTGCCCATAGCAACCGAGTATGTTGTATAGCTTGTGAAAAGCGAGATAACCGGCATAATCCACATCATCATATTCAGAACCTTTTCGCTCTGCTCATTATCCTTATTGGTCTTGAGTGTTATCCATACGCAGAAAAGATGACCGAGCAAAAGAAGAAGCGGCGCTATTGTTATTGCGATAATTTTCGGTGAAAAGCCATCGGCTGTGCCGTCCATACCCCAATGTGTCACCATTGTATCAGGCAGTTTATCCCACATAATAAGACCGATAATCGTCGGCAGGAAAATTACAAGCGACGAAATAATCAGCTTGTTTTTATATTTTTTCATCATAATTTACTCTCCTTTCAGGTCGGTAATCCAGAGCATGATTTCTTCCAGCACCGAGGCATTCAGCTCATAGAAAATGAACTTACCCTCTCTGGTGTCTCTTATCAAATCGGCATCCTTCAGCACCGAAAGATGTCGCGATATGGATGCGTCTGTCACATCAAACTTTGATGAGATTTCCCCTGCGCTCATTCTTCCCTTTTTCAGCATATTGAGTATTTCTCGCCTTATAGGGTCGGCAAGGGCTTTTAGTGTATTCTGCAAAGCCATATTATGCCTCCTTTATCCAGTTTACTATATCAGTAATGACATTTTCGCCGATGTGCTGTTCTATATTATATTCCTGTCTTGCCTTTGCAATCGTGCCGTAAACCGATGGCACAAAGCAATGATTGAGATTTTCATAAAGGCGGAATGTGACATTTTCTTTGCCTTCGAGGAGTTTTTTATATCCGGCAAAGTCGATTTCTGCCTTGCATTGAAAATCCTTATCACCCTGCATGATAAGAACAGGCTTTTCGCAGTTTTTCAGATATTCATCTGCTCTGAACGATTCCATTTCCTTGAAATAATACATTGTGACGCCATTGCCGAACTTACGCTTTTTAGCTTCGTCATCGGAGATGGTAAGAAGATTTTCAAAGCCCTTGAGGATTTTGGCCGTCTGCTTTTCAAGGAGCCATTTTTTAATTCCCTTTGACTGGCTCAGCATATCGGCAAACTGCACCTTGAGAATCTGCTCAAAATTACGGAGCGAGCCTGCCATAATGATAAGCCCATCGAAATTGCCGCCTTCAGCATCGATGCGTGGGGCGAGCATACCGCCCATACTGTGTCCTGCGATATATATTTTGCCGATTCGGCTGTCATTACGGAGCATATCAGCGGCAAAAACGGCATCCTCTATCGTTTCTTCCTTTACAGTAATTCCGCCCTTACGCGCCATCTTAAAGCCATATTTATATGTACGCTTGTCATAGCGGACAGAGGCGATTCCCTGCTTTGCAAGACCTTCGGCAAGGTCTTTGAAAGGTGTCATTTTGCCCACCTTCTCGTCCATATTGCTTGAGCCTGAGCCGTGGACAAAGACTACAGCAGGAACAGGCTCTGTTACATTGTCAGGCAGAGTAAGTATGCCATCAAGCGGGAAGTCTGTGCCTATTGTGATTTTTTCCTGTTTCATAAGCCACCTCATTTAACATTTAACCAAATTGTTAATTATAGTATAGCACGCCGTTATGCTTTTGTCAAGTGTTATAGTATGGCAACTTTTTCTTGACAGCAATATGGCTTTATGCTACAATCAAATTATCCCCCCGAGGGGGATATTGGAGGTAATAAATGGAACACAAACACGAAAATACCAAGGCTGTACTCAACAGACTTTCAAGGGCCATCGGCCATCTGGAATCGGTGAAGAAAATGGTGGAAGAGGGCCGCGACTGCTCTGAAGTCCTTATTCAGCTTGCCGCCGTAAAATCTGCCATAAATAATACCGGCAAGCTTATACTTAAAGACCACATCAACCACTGTGTCGTTCACGCCATTGAAAATGGCGATACCAAGGCTGTTGACGAGCTGAACGATGCGATAGATAAGTTTATGAAGTAGGTGCATTATGAAACAGGGTAAATCAATATTTTTCGCCATTCTTGCGGCGGCGCTTTATGCAATCAACTCGCCGTTTTCAAAACTTCTGCTCGAAAGACTTTCGCCGACAATGATGGCCGCCCTGCTCTATCTGGGTGCAGGCATCGGTATGTTCATCGTCGGATTTATTCAGCGAAAGAGCGGCAAAACCGGAAAAGAACAGCCGCTGACAAGGAAAGAATTGCCGTACACACTCGGCATGATAGCTCTCGATATTGCGGCGCCTATTTTCCTTATGCTCGGCCTTACAATGACAACGGCCGCCAACGCTTCCCTGCTCAATAATTTTGAAATTGTAGCCACAAGCATTATTGCTCTTGTGATTTTCAAGGAAAAGATTTCCAAAAAGCTGTGGTGCGGTATCGGGCTTGTAACTCTCGCCAGCCTTCTCCTTTCCTTTGAGGATATGAGCAGTCTTTCCTTCTCTCTCGGCTCGATTTTCGTTCTTCTTGCCTGCGTTTGCTGGGGCTTTGAAAACAACTGCACACGAAACCTTTCATCCAAGAATCCTCTGGAAATCGTTGTTATCAAGGGCATTTTCTCCGGTATCGGCTCGCTTATCGTGGCATTTATTTCAAATGAAGTCACGCTCGACCTTGTTTATATGATTTTCGCTCTGCTTCTCGGCTTTGTAGCTTATGGCCTGAGTATTTTCTTCTATATTTACGCCCAGCGATATCTTGGAGCCGCAAAGACAAGTACATACTACGCCATCTCCCCGTTTATCGGCTCGACCCTTTCTCTCGTTATTTTCAGGGAAGTGCCGTCGCTCGTCTTTATTGTTGCCTTCGTGATAATGATTGCCGGCACTGTCATAACATCGCAGGATTGTTAAACATACAAAAAGCGCCCTCGCCTGAGGACGCTTTTATTGTTCTGTTTTAGTTTTCTGTCATAAAGCGAGCCATAAGATTTGCTGTTGTTTCAAGCTGCTTGATGCCCACCTGTTCTTCATTTGTATGCACCTTTGTCATGCCGCAAGCGATGATAATACAATCATAGCCCTTATAGCAGAAATGGTTGCCGTCGCCTGCGCCAGGGAGTGTGAAGTCCCAAGGCTCGATGCCGAGGTCTCTGTAATACTGCATCATTCTGCTGTAAAGCTTTGTGTCCTTATCGAGCCAGAGTGGTGGAAGTGTCAGGTCTGTCTTCACTTCGATATCGCCGCCAAACTTTTCAGCCGCTGCCTTGCAGATATTTACGATATCATTTGTCATCTTTTCTGTTGTAGGAATGTCGAAAGCTCTTACATTTGCAAGAAGCTTTGCTTCGCCAGGGATGAAGGATGTCATGCCAACTTCGGCATTTACACCATGGATATTGATTGTTGTTTCGTCTTCAAACTTACCGACAGGGATATTTGCGATAGCTTCTGCCATCATCTTGAGGGCATTGATGCCTTCTTCAGGATTTCTGATGATGTGAGCCTGCTTGCCCTTGAATGTGACTTCGATGATGTTGGAGCCTCTGCCAGCCGCCGCAATAACACCAGGGTCGCCTGCCGCGTCAACAGAGATGATTTCCTTGCACTTAAGCTTGGAATAATCGAAGAGCTTTGCGCCGTACATACCCATTTCTTCGTTGGCTGTGAAATACATATATACATCCTTGATTGGAAGACCCATATCCTTGACAGCCTTATATGCTTCGATGATGGAAGCAATACCAGCCTTGTCGTCTGCGCCGAGGATTGTATCACCCGAGGAATATACATAGCCGTCTCTTACAACAGGTTCAATATTGCCTTCGTGGGCAACTGTATCGATATGAGCATTGAGGCAGATTGGCTCGCCCTCCATATTGCCCTTGAAATATGCAAGAACATTACCGCCTTCTTTGCCGATTGTATAGAGACATTTATCGTAATAAACTTCGTCTGCACCCATTTCTGTCAGATATTTTACAAGATAATCGCACATATTTGCTTCTTCAAATGTGACAGACTTAACTCTGACCATATCGCAGAAATGATTTATCATACGTTCTGTATTGATATTGAAATTGATCATAAGGATGTCCTCCGTATTATAATTTACTGTATCTTAATCGTATCAGCAATTTTGTCGGGTGTCAACATTTTATTGACATAAAATCCATTTAATGATATACTTTTCCCAATAAGAAAACTTTGGCGAGGACTTTTCCTCGCTTTTTTAAGAGGTATAAATGTCACACACTTCATTTGCACAATTAAATATATCCGAAGAAATGCTCACAGCTGTGTCTTCTCTCGGCTTTTATGAGGCAACGCCTGTGCAGGCGCAGGCTATTCCGATTATCAAATCGGGCAGTGACCTTATTGCAAAATCCCAGACCGGCACAGGCAAGACAATCGCATTTGGCCTACCTATCATTGAAAATCTCATCACAGATGAAGACAAGACAAGCGTGCAGGCTCTCATCGTCTGCCCTACCCGTGAACTTGCTTTGCAGGTGGCTGATGAAATGCGCAAGCTTGCAAACCACAAGGATGGCGTCGCCATCACAACTGTCTATGGCGGTGTTCCTATCGAGCGTCAGATTGTTCGTCTTCGCCATTCCAACATCGTTATCGGCACTCCGGGACGAATCCTCGATCATATCGACCGCCGCACACTCAAGCTGAAGAATCTTCGCACTCTCGTTTTAGACGAGGCTGACGAAATGCTCAGCATGGGCTTCAAGGAGGAAATAGAGGATATTCTCAAGGCTGTGCCTGAAGAACGCCAGACTTTGCTTTTCTCGGCTACAATGCCGCCTGCGATTATGGCTATCACAGACAAATATCTTAAGGAGCCTGAAGAGATATCCATCGATTCAGGCAAGGTAACTCTCGACAGCATTGAACAGCGATACATCACTATGCCTGAGGGTGAAAAGAACGAATATCTGCTGGCTTTCCTCAACAAATACAAGCCGAAGCGCTCTATTCTCTTCTGTAATACAAAGGTGATGAGCGATAATATGATGATTTTCCTCAAGGAAAAGGGCTTCACTTGTGATGTTATTCATTCAGATATCCGTCAGTCACAGCGAATTGCCACTATGTATGACTTCAAGAGCGGCAAGACTCCGATTCTCATTGCTACAGATATTGCCGCCCGCGGCATTGACGTCAGCGATGTTGACTATGTCATCAATTACGATATTCCACAGACGACGGAATATTATGTACACCGTATCGGCAGAACGGGCAGAGCAGGACGTTTCGGTATGTCGGTCACACTTTGTGCAGGCAAACGTCAGGTTATCGAACTGAAAAATATTGCACACGCTGTTAAAAGCGACATTACCGAGCTGAAGATCAAGGTCGAAAAACAGACCACTATCAAGGGAGATATTATGGATAATATGCGTCAGGCTCTTGGCAGCCGCATTGAAAGTAAATATAAGAAGGCGGTCGATGCTCTCATGAGCGAAGGATATTCCCCTGAGGATATTGCAGCGGCAGCTATGCAGCTTTGTTTCTCGGGTGAAATGGCAAAGCCTGAGGAATCAAAGATTCTTTCCGGCTCGACAGATATGAAGGCGAAGAATCACAATAAGGAATCAGAAAAGCTGATTATTTCCATCGGTAAGAAGCACAAGGCTCAGCCTCATACAATTCTTGCCGCTATCGCAGGAGCAACAGGTATTTCGGGCGAAATGATAGGCAAAATCGATATTTTCGACGACCATACTTTGGTTGAAGTGCCAAAGGACCTTGTTTTTGAGATGATAGATTCTCTCGGTTCACTCCGTATCGGAGGCAAGCCTGTAAACTGCGAGCTTTACATCGGCAACAAGGGCAAGACAAACAAGCCAAATAAGCCGAACAAACCTAACAAGCCGGCAAAAAAGCCTTCTTTCGGCAAGAAAAAGAGATAAAAATCAAGCCACCCGAAATGGGTGGCTTTTTCTTATATTTCAACTGCTGTTTTTGCATCAAACAGGAAGATATATTTTGCTTTAACAGGCTTGCCAAAGGTCTTTTCGGCCGCCTTTGCATAGATATCCACCTGCTCCTTATGTACTTTCGCCATAGTGCGAGGGTCTGACCACATTCTGTCTGTCTTGTAATCAATGATAACGATACCATCATCATTTTCAAGCATAAGGTCGATGACACCATTCATAACAACAGCATCACTTTCATCATCTGAAAGTCCGAGTTCCTTAGGTGTGAAAAGGGCGGCAAACTGGGTTTCCTTGCGGATTGTACGGGCGTTTTTAATCAGCTCGGCTATGTCGCTTTCAAAGAAAAGCTTGACAGTTTCCATATCTACAAGGGCTCTTTCCTCTTCGTCGAGTTTCATAAGAGCCTCTTCCACAAGGCTTTCAAACTGCACTCCGTATTTCCAGCCTTCAAAGTCAAAATACTCCATGAAATGATGAACTGCATTACCCTTTTCCACTCCACCCGTTGTAATGTTTTCAGCCTTTACAGTTGGTCTATATTCCCTGTTTTCCCCTCTTAATTCCTTAAGCATTGTAGGAGAGAGCTTGGCTGGCAATGTCGTGAGGCTTTCGTATTCATAAGCTTTGTCAAACCAGATCGGAAATTCCAGTTTCTGGAACTTTTCCTTTTCTTCAAGTAGTGTTTTCTCCTTGTCAGGCACAGGGATATCATCAGGAGAAATTACATAAAATTCCATTTTTTCATCGGCATTGTCTATATGCGGCTTTGCCTGACCGGTATATCCGCGGAGAATGTTGGCATCAGGGTGATGGATGTAGGAATAAATCAGCCACTGTCCGAAAGATGTAGCGCCCGAAGCGACAGTAGGCGAAACAGCCTCCCAGCTTTCGTCCGCCCATTCCTTTATGCTCTTTTCGGCATTTTTCAGCGACATCACCATCACAAGTTTCTGCTTGGCTCTCGTCATGGCGACATAAAGCTTACGCATTTCCTCCTCAGTCAGCTCTTTCTGAGTTTTGATGCTGAGAGCGTTGTAAATCTGGCTTCTATTGATGCTCATTGCCTCATTATCCCGATATTTTATGCCGATTTTCAGCTTGTCGTGGAAAAGAACGCTCTTCCTTGTGTCCTGAATGTTAAACTTCTTGGCAAGGTCAGGCAGAATAACGACGGGATATTCCAGCCCCTTGGACTTATGGATACTTAAAATCTGCACGCCCTCGGTTTTAATAGCCCCTTCTTCGGCTTCATCTTTGAATTTGTTCTCAAAATATGTTATAAATCTGAACAACCCTTTATAGCCGTTTTTCTCGTAATTTTCGGCATGACCGAGAAGCAGGTCAAGATTTTCCCTTCTCGCCTCGCCATCCTCCATTCCTGAATAGAACCAGCTTAAACGATGCTCGTCATAAATCGCTTCGATAAGGCGATAAACAGGCATATTTTTTGCCATATATCGGTATTTTTCAAGGCTCTCAATGAGTTTTTTTGCCTTTTCACTGGTTTCTGCCATCTTCACAAGCCCCTCGTAGAGATAGCCGTTTTTGTTGCCGATACGTGTCTGTGCCACTTCATCGGCGGTAAAACCATACATATATGAGCGCATAACAGCCACCAGCGGAATGTCCTGATATGGATTGTCTATAATTTTGAGCAGTGACATAACGGCCATAATTTCGCTTCGCTTGGCAAAGTTTTCCTTCTTGGAAACGGCACAAGGGATGCCGCGACGGTTGAGTTCATACTGGAAATACTTCACCTTATTGGAATAGGAGCTTAAAAGAATGGCAAAATCAGAATATTTTGCGTGGCGCTTTTCGCCTTTTTCTTCAATTTCAATGGTGTCATAAAGCTCGTTGATGCGGTTTGCCACCCACTTGGCTTCCGCTTCGATAGCTTTTTCCTCTTCCGAATCGTCATCACGAAGCTTCAGGTCTATAACTGTCAGTTCGGCAGGATATAAGTTTTCATAACTTGCTCCCAGATGAAGCTTCTGCTTGTCATCGTAATCGATTCCGCCAAAGCTGTCGGTCATAATATGCTCAAAAACAAAGTTGGTTGCAGACAGCACGGAGTTTGCCGAGCGGAAGTTTTTGTTAAGGTCGATTTTAATACGGGATTTTTCTCCCTCATCATCAAGCTCATTTGCCTCCTTGTATTTTTCGATGAAAATGGTAGGGTCTGCAAGGCGGAACTTGTAGATGCTCTGCTTGACGTCGCCGACGAAAAATACGTTACGTGACTTTGGCTCTATGCAACGGAAAATCATATCCTGAATCTCGTTTGTATCCTGAAACTCATCAACGAGAAGCTCATAGGTTTCCTCCGAAATGCGCTTGGCAATATCGGTTATCTCATCCTTGTCCTCATCATAAAGAAGTGACAGTGCGATATGCTCAAGGTCAGAATAATCGAGCACGTTGCGTTCACGCTTGACTGCAGAAAAGTTTTCTTCAAGCTTGAGCACAAGATTACATATACCTCTTATTATCGGTGCTGTAATGTTATTTTCATTTACGATATTTTCAGCCTTTGAAGAGATGTAATTCTCTTTTATCTTTTTGACAGCTGCCGTATAACCGATTCTGGTTGACTTCATTTTTTCCAGAAATTCCTTATCCTCATATCGTGAGGATTTAATTTTAGTATCAGGAATATTTTCAAGAACAGAATATATATCATCCCAGTTTTTTCCAAACTGAGGAGCAAGCTTTTCCCCGAATTCAATAAGAGCACGGAAGGCATCCCCATACTTTTCCTCAACCTCAGGAACACTCAACAGCTCCTCATAAGCCGCCTTAAGCCGGGCGTATGAATACTCATGGATGTCTCTTGCTTCACTTATAAGAAAAGCTCCCCAGGTGGTTTCCTCGATGTCATCAATATCATTTGCATAGCTTTCCTCCATGGTTTCAAGCAGCCACTTCTTCGGAGATTTATCACTCCTGAGTTTTCCATATAATTCCAGCACAACCTCACGAAGCTGACGGTCTCCTCTGTCATTTGAGAAGTTGTCAAATGCCGCCTTGAATTCATCATCCTTTCCGAATTCAGCATATTTTTCTTCCATCACAGAGTCAAGACAATCAATGAGAAGCTGATCCTTTTCCCCCTCATCGAGAAGCGAAAAATCAAAAGAAACACCTGCTCTGTGGAAGTTTGCCTTGATAAGACTGCTGCAGAATGAATGAACCGTCTGGATTTTCGCGCGTGGAATAAGTGCAAGCTGACGTCTGAGACGGAGGTTTTTAGGATCCTCCTCCAGCTTTTCAAGTATGGCACGGGTGATTTTAGCACGCATTTCCCCTGCCGCAGCCTCGGTGAAGGTCACGACTATGAGATCTGTGATATTGATATCGCCCTCCACAATCATACGCATAACGCGCTCGACAAGAACGGCTGTTTTGCCCGAGCCAGCCGCAGCAGAAACGATGAGTGGAGTACCGTTTGTGACAATGGCGTTATTCTGGTCGGTTGTAAACTTTACATTTGCCATTATTCTTCCTCCTCCATCTGTGCCAAAGCTGTTTTGTCAGGCAGATTTTTTATTTTACACATTCTGTCTACATTATTGCTTTCATCAAATGCGCAGGCCTCGCCGTAAGGGCAGAATCTGCAGGCTGTCAGATTTTCGCCATGCCTGTATGGTGTTGCTTCAATATATCCGGTGTTTATCATATCTGCAATATCATTGAGATGATGCTTGATTTTACGGAACACATTTCCGAACTGAGCCGAGCTGAGCACAGATGAATTGGCGGCAAAGGTGCCGTCCTTCTTGAATTTCACAGGCAGATAGGCGTAATTGCCCTCCTTGCTGTGCTCGAGAGCCTCGATAATATCGGTTTCATCGGTGATGTAACCTTCACGCTTCTGTGAAATCTCGCCCTTTTCCGAATACTCTGTGCGAAGCGGAATATACATGACAGCCGCCGCCTTGCGCTCGTCACCCTGCTTTATACCTATATTTTTTATCTCACTGAGCATCATCATATAGAGGAACATCTGGATGTTCAGTCCGTAAATAATATCGGAAATGTGGAATTTCTTGATGCCTGTCTTGTAGTCGACCACCTTGAGATGAAGCACTCCATCCTTTACAAAGCCGTCGACACGGTCGATTTTGCCGTTGATATTGACGGTGAGTCCCCCTCTTTCGAAGGAATAGCCATCCACTCCGCCTTCGCCGAAGGACAATTCGCAGAACATCGGCTTGAAGTCGGATTTTTCGATTTCGTCGATGATACTGTCTATAAGGCTGTAGGAATTTTTTACAATATTATCCAGCACCACCTTAAGCTTTGCCGACATTTCGCCTTCGCTGACAACACGGCTGATGTAACTTTCTGCCGAAGCTCTTACAGAAGGCTCGACCTGCTCTCTGCCGCCATCTATGTATGCCTTGACGGCATTTTCCACCAGTTCATGCATAAAGGAGCCGACGCTTTTTGCATCAAAGTCTATGCGTTTACGCTCTTTTGCACGCATACCATATTCCATAAAGTATGCAAATGGACAGCTCTTGATTTTTTCAATTCTTGACGCCGAAAGATTGGCTGTGGTGCCGTAAAGGCCACGTATGGTATCCCTTGAAGCAAGAGGACCTCGCTGACCTGTCTTTATGGATTCCACCTGCTCAAACTGGTCTGCCTTCTTGTTTTTAAGATGCTCGAATGCCGAGAAGGTCTGTTCATATTCGGCGCCCGAAAGATATTTGCAGGCCAGAAGCATGGCTGTATCTTCGGTATAGAGCATATATTCTTCCTTTTTATCGGTAATGTCCTCAAGCTTTACACTATCGATTATTACTTGTGCTCTCGCCATGAGATATGATGGACGCTGTTCGTTGCCGAGAATATCAGCGCGGCTGAAGGACATATAGAGCTTATCCTTTGGCAGAGCGATTGTGCGGTAAATATGGCTTTCCATTTCTATCTGTCGCTCCTCGCCTGTCAGCGAAAGACGGACATCCTTGCGTGATAATTCTTCGCGGTCACGCTCACTGATAAGGCTGTTTCCCTCCCCATCAGGCGGGAAGTCGCCATCGTTGCAGCCGATGATAAAGAGAACTTCAGGGCGTAAAACTGGAGTATTTCGGAAGTCAGAAAGGACGATTCTGTCGATGGTATCAGGCACTGTTGCAATGGAATAACCCGACAGCACAAGGCTGAAAAGGCTGTGGAACTGATTGAGATTCATCTCATCGTGCGCTGCCACCTGCTCAAACTGAGAAAGGGCATCGAGGATGATGTCATAGAGCTGGACATACTCGAGAGCC
>JAZUBN010000143.1:0-7345 GCA_045638565.1 Oscillospiraceae bacterium
GGCTATCTTTCCATGACAAAGCGACTGACCCGTCTGCCGAGTGAAATAATCAATTCCCCTCACCATGCAAACGAAGTTTCCTCCACCAATTCGGCATTTATGCTGATAAAAAAGCTGCTTACAGAGGAAAAATATGCCGATATCGCCGATAAAATGAACCTTGTCATCGTTCCTCTCGAAAACACCGAAGGAACTATGCTTCACGATATGCTGCAGACCGAGCATCCAAACTGGAAGCTTCATATTGCCCGTTTCAACGGTTCCGGCATGGAGTTCTATCGTCAGCATTTCGATATAAACACTCCGCATACCGAGGCTATGGGACTGACAAGGCTTTATGAAAAGTTCATCCCTGATATTCTTGTCGATAATCACGGCGTGCCGTCCCACGAATGGGATCAGCAATTCTCCGGCTATACCTCCCCTTCCTACAAGGGATTCTGGCTGCCTCGTTCACTGCTTTACGGATATTTCTGGTATGTGACAAACGAAGAATACAAGGACAATTATGCTGTAAACAAGCGTATGGAAGATGTAATTGCCGATAAAATCGGTTATATTCCTGAAATGGCTGAACTGAATAAGGAGTGGAGCAGGCAATTTGAAAAATATGCTCACGCCTGGATGCCGAAGCTCTTCCCTGCCGATTATTACAAGGATATGATAGATTATTGGATTCCGTTTGCATCTGATCCTGCTCACCGTTACGCCTCGATAAGATTCCCATGGCTGACAACTGTGGCATACACCAGTGAAGTTGCCGATGAAACTGCGCAGGGGGAATATCTTGATTTGTGCGCACGCGCTCATCTTGCACACGATGAGGCTACGCTTGATATGATAACAAATGCAACGCATATTTATGACAGGCATATCGACAGCGCAAATATGAAAGCGAAGTATCTCAGGCATCGCCCGATGATTGTTTAAGACAAAAGAAAAGCACCCGAATGGGTGCTTTTTATTATTTAGCGGCATTGAACCACGCCGAATAGATTTCGTCCTTGAAAGGTTTTTCCTCTCCGATTTTTGGAAGATTGAGTTTGCTTGAGCCATTTTCATCTGCACGGAGGAAGCCTGTTTCCAGATCTTTTTCCGACAAGTTATATTGCTTTACATCATCCTCAAAAAGGGCTGGCTCCATAAGATATACAGCGGCGGTCACGTCCCAGTTATAGAATCCCTTGATGCCATAATCGCCCTCGTTATAGCCAAACCAATAGTCGGTTTCCTCGCGGATGAATTTTGCCATCTTATTGTCTGTGCCGAAGAGCTTTTCCTTGTATTCATCCTTTGTGAAGAGGACTTTGAGGCAGTTGTTGCCTGTGATGACCGAGACATTTCTGCCCTTTGTCAGCACAAGGTGTGTCGCTTTAGCATCGCAGGAGAAATTCAGCTCGTCCATGACCTTCTTTTCGAAGACGAGAGGCTCTGTGATGCCGCCCATCAGCACGATTTCCTTCACATTATCGAAAAACTCGTTGTCTTTGAGGTATGCGCCCATGAGATTTGTCAGCGAGCCTGTGGCAAGAATCGAAAGCTCTCCCTTATATTTTCTCGCCATTTCGGCAAGAAAATCGGCAGCTTCGCTGTCGTATTCCCCCTTCACCGAGCCTTTTTTAAGCGGAATATCCTCTCTGCCGAGATTTTTCAGCAGCTTCTGTGTAGCTGCGGAGACTGTTTCGAGAGTGTTGTTGCCGTATGTATTTGTGATGCCCAGCAGATTTACATTCTCCTTGCCAAGAAGATAGATGAGGGTGAGCCCATCATCCACATCGCAGTCAGGCACGCCGAATGTATTGTCGCAGTCAAAAATAATGTGTTTCATATTAGCCCCCTAAAACAATGTAACCTGGGAATTTTTAAGCAAAACGCCCACTTTTTCGCCGATTTTCAGCTCTTTGACGCGGTCACTCATCATCTGTGCAAGGATTACGCCATCGGCTGTTTCGACGGCAATTTCAGCCATTTCGCCCATAAATACAACATCGGAAACGATTCCATCGCCGCCATTTGGAAGGATTTCCAGTTCAAACGGACGGACCATAGCGCTATAGGCGCCATCTTCCTTATCTGTTGCAACAGTTTTGCCGAGCAAATCGAAATGACCTGCGCTGACCTTGACAGAAACATAGTTTGCCTTGCCGAAATAATCTGCAACTTCGCGGCTGACCGGCTTATAGAACATATTCTGCGGTGTGTCATACTGCAGAATCCTGCCCTCCGACATAAGTGCGATTCTGTCCGACATCTGCAGAGCTTCGCGCTTATCGTGTGTGACGAGAATTGTCGTTATCTTCCATTCTTTATGCAGTTTGCGTACGAGAGCGCCCATTTCGAGGCGGAGCTTTTCGTCCAGACCTGAGAATGGCTCATCGAGGAGGAGTATTCTCGGCTCGGCCGCCAATGCTCTTGCCAGAGCGATTCGCTGCTGCTGACCGCCCGACATACGCTTTATCTTGCGTTTTTCATAGCCCGGAAGCTGGACAGCCTCCAGAAGTTTCTGCACCATTTCATTCTGCTCGGACTTGCTTTTTCCTGCAAGCTCCATAGGGAATGTGATGTTTTTTTCGACAGTCATATGTGGGAAAAGGCGCAAATCCTGAAAAACAATCACGGCGCCGCGCTTTTCGGGCGGCACGGATGTCACGTCTTTATCGCCCATCATAATTGTGCCCGAATTGACGTCGAGGAGACCTGCGATGCTTTTGAGAAGGGTTGTCTTGCCGCATCCCGAAGCACCGAGAAGGGAGATAAACTCCCCGTCTTTTACATCGAGGCTGACTTCGTTGAGGATTTCATCCTCCTGCAGTCTGACCTTTATATTATCTATTTTAAGTTCCATTTTCCACCTCTATGAATAGAATGCTTCATCCACATTTTCGCTGTATTTTTTCGCGATGAACTCGAAAAGCGTAAAGACCGCCAGAGTTACCGCTAAAAACAGCACGCTATATACGCAGGCAATGCTTCTGTCACCGCCTGTGAGGAAAGGCACCATCACAACTGTAAATGTTTTCACACGTCCGCCGCCTATGAGCAGAGTGAGAAAATACTGGCTGAATGATACGATGTATGCCATGCTCATGGAGGACAGCATTATTGGTGTCATAAGCGGGAATGTTGTGCTGAAAAAGGCTTTTATCGGCCCTGCACCAAGCACTCTCGCCTGCTCCTCAAGCTTTGGTCCGAGGGCTGAAAGACCATCCATTATGAGTCTTACAGCGTAAGGCAGGGAGCATATCAGATGGGAGACGATGACGCCGAAAACTGTGTTGTTGATTCCCAGCTTGATGAATGTCATCTGCACACCCATGGCGAAGACTGTCGCCGGCACCATAAATGGCAGAATTGTGAGAAAATGTACGAATTTTCTTCCTTTGAAATCGTAGAAAACCAACGCGCGGGATGTCATCAGCCCGATTGCCACCGAAAGGACACCCACCACTGTTGATATAAATATACTTGACATAAACATTTTCACAAGCTCTTCAGGATTGTCCGTAATCTCCCGCAAGGCTCTTGTGGAAAAGACCTGCGGCAAAAGATCGGGCCACGCCCAGCGCTCTGTGAAAGACCATATAAATATGGAAAAAAGAGGAAGAATTATCGCCATAACCGTTGTTATTACAATCAGCTTTGTGAGAATACCGTTTCTCATTTTCTTCCTCCTTTTTCAAGTTCTCTGATACTTTTTTCCATAAGGACAAAATAAACTATGGCGCTTATAACCGAGATTATTATGATTATGCCGTTGAGCGCCATTGCCAGCGGCCTTGTTCTGAGATCGGGATGCACAAACTGCTGATAAGCCAGCACAGGCAGGGCTTTCGGCAGGGTTGTACCCAGAATCACAGGCATTTCGTACGCGCCGAGGGCGAACACGAAAATGATGAGAAATCCGCTTAAGATTGTATTCTTACACAGCGGGAGTGTGACTCTGCGGAATGCTGTGAATGGACTTGCCCCCAGATTGACTGCGGCTTCGCCCAGCTTGCTGTTGATGTTTGCCATCATTGCGATGACGAAAAATACGATGAAGGGAAGCTCCTTCCAGATGTATGCAAGGATGACTCCCAGACCGCTCTGATTATAGACGATGAGCGGAAACTGCTGACTGTCGCTGATGAATCCCAGTGCGTGGCATATTCTTGCCAGAATGCCGTTCTGCGCACAGATATTGAGCGTGAACAGCGCCACAACGACGTGCGGGATTATGACAGGAAGGTTGACAATCGACATTGTGAGCTTCTTCATCTTGCCCGAGCTTATTATTGCCGCGCTTACGATGACGCCGCCAACTGTGGAAATAATTGCCGAAGCAAAGGCTATATGGAGGCTATACGCCACCGAAGCCATCATGTCAGGCTTGGTCAGCACTTCTTTATAATATTCAAGTGTCGGCTCTGTCAAACCAAACACCGGTATCACCCCTAAACTTTGGATGATACCGGTGATAAGTCCTATAAGGAACAGTAGGCTTAATATGAGCTGCGGCACCAACAAAAGATATGGCGTCAGCTTTTTCTTCATTATTTACCTACTACTTCTTCTGCCCAGATTTCTTCAATGATTGGAACGAGATTTGCAGGCATTTCAGGGAGTCGCTTGGAGAGAAGCTCGTCCTGTGGGATTGTGCCGAGGCCTAAATCCACCTTATCGAATGCCGCCTTCTGTTCATCATTCATCCTGGATGTATCCACAACAGGGATAGCTTTGAGAACATCATGTCTCGAAGCCTGGATTTCAGGAGAAAGCATCTCATTTATCGCCACCATAGCGCCCGCCTTGTTGCCCGAGTTCTTTGCGATGGCCATAAAATTTGTATTGCCGATTGTGCCCTTGTCAAACTGGAATGTTTCAGTTGTTTCTGTGTATGTGCCATCGGCAATCTTGACAGCTGTTGCATATGCTTCGTATGTCATATTGAGGACAACTTCGCCATCTGCAAACATATTGTCGAGAGTCACGGAAGAATCCGGGAATGTCTTGCCTTCATTCCAGAGATATGGGTTGAGCTCTCTGAGATAGCTGAGAGCAGGCTCGATAGCCGCCTTGACTGTCTCCTTGTCAGCCTCCATATCGAGGAACTGTTCATATCCGCAGATATCATAGATGATATTTCTGACGAAGGCACTGCCTGTGAAATCAGGGAGAGCAGGATATGTGACCTTGCCTTTATACTTTTTGGCAAACTCAAGAAGCTCCTCTGCGCTTGCAGGCTTTTCTGGGGCTACAGCCATATCGGATATGAGCACCATCTGTGCCTTGCCGTATGGAGCTTCATAGCCTTCGATAGGATATGCAAAGTCGAGTGTTACGTCTTCGTGAGTTGTGTCAACGTATGTGTTGAAGTTAGGCAGTTTTGTTGTGAATGGGCCATAGAGCATATTATTTTCCTTGGCAGAACGGAAGTTTTCACCGTTAATCCATATCATATCGATGCTGCCGTCCTTTTCACCTGCCTGAATCTCGCCCGAAAGAAGGCTGAGAACCTGGTCGATATCCATAGGAACACGCTCCATTGTGATGTCATACTTCTCCTTCATCTGAGGAGCGAATACGTCATCGAGCCATTTATTGAGATTGTCATCGCCGCCCCAGCCGTAGAATGTGACAGTTGTGCCTTTTGCGGCTTCCTTGAGCTGGTCAAATGTCAATTCGTCAACATTCACTTCTGCCTTTTTCTGACAGCCTGTCAGCGAGAAAAGCATTGCGAATACCATTATGAAAGCAAAAAGCTTCTTCATAGTTTTTCTCCTTGTTATCCCAAATATCCGGGATATTTTGCTTTTATCTTACTTTACGAATGCGCTGATGATTGTTTCGTCCTTAGCGCCGCCTTCGATGATGTAAAGGTCAGCAAGTTCAAAACCTGCATCCTTGAATACGGAGATAGCTGTCTTTGCACACTTGTTGCCGCTGTAGCAGAGGAAGTGTACAGGCTTGGATGTATCGAGTGTCTTTGCAAGTTCAAATGCCTTTGTCTGAGCTTCTGCATTTTCAACTTCCTTAAGACCTACCTGAACAGAGCCTTCGATGTGGCCTGCTGCGTATGTTTCGTCGTCACGAACGTCAACGAGCTGAACTTCGCCCTTTTCGAAAGCTGCGAGAGAATCAGCAGCCTTTACAAACTGCCATTCGATAGCTTCGTCGAAACGGTTTGTGGAAAGAGCGCCTTCTACTTCAGCAAGAGCCTTTGCGCCGCCTTCAACTGTGAAGATGAGGGATGTGTCAAAGCCTGCTTCTGTGAGAACTGCTGTAGCCTTCTGTGCGCCTCTTGCGCCGCTGTTGCAAACGAGGTAAATCTTTTCGCCGTCGTTGAGGTTCTTGTCAGCATATTCCTTCATAGCTGCTGGGAGTGTTTCGTCTTCGAGAGGGAAGATTGGGCACCATTCAGAGCCCATGATTCTGCCTGCAGAGTAGTTTTCCCATGTGCGAACGTCGAGAACGTGTGTCTTGCCGTCCTGAGCTGCAGCAACTGCGTCAGCTGGGGATACAAACTGGTATTCGATTTCTTCTGCAGCAGCTGTTGTAGCTTCTGTTGCTGCTGTTGTAGCTTCTGTTGCAGCAGCTGTTGTTGCTGCTGTTGTTGGAGCAGCTGTTGTTGTTTCTGTCTTGGAAGAGCAGCCTGCGAACATAGCAAGTGCCATTACCATAACAAGTGTGAGTGCAATCAATTTCTTGTGCATTTCTTTTTTTCTCCTTTTGAGTTTTTGTTTTTTATAAATATTTTACAATATTTAACTAATGTTGTGAAATGAATCGTTCGATATAATCAAGGAAATTATCGTCAAGATATGCCTTGAGCTTATTGAATGTCGATTCATTGAAGATGGCCTTGTCAGGGCTCTGATATTCCACATACGCCATGGCGCACCATGTTATGCCGCGCAGACAGGTTGTCGGAATATAGAGATATGTCTTTTCCTTGATGCCTGCAACATCAAATCTGCCCTTTACAGCCTTTATATATTCATCAATGAAGCTTTCAATCTTATCTTCCGAAAGGATGATATCTGTCTTCCAGAAGGTTGTTGTAGGCGCGAGAAAATGCCCTAAATCCTGAGCAGGTGTGCTGAAAACAGGCTTTTCCCAATCGATGAGATAGTTTTTTTCATTTTCGCCGTTGATGAGGAAGTTTGTCGAATTGAGCTCTGTGTTGACACAGCATTTGTAGCCCTTTTCTGCTCCTATTTTTGCCAGCTTTTCCCAGCCCATATCAAGCATTCCGCGGATTTTCTTCTTTTTATGTTCTTCGCCAAGAGGCCAGTCCATATATGTTTTGACCATCTCTTCACATTCGTCGAGAATGGCTTTGAGCGGATTTTCCGGTGTGACAAGG
>JAZUBN010000144.1:0-3118 GCA_045638565.1 Oscillospiraceae bacterium
TGCCGTTTTCATCCACAAAATCACCTGCAGGCGGAGTGAAGCCGTTGTCCTCGATATACTTTGCGTGATCATCGTCAGGAATGAAGCAGATTTCCATGCTGTCAGCCTTCTTTGCAATGTGAATGCCATATTTTTCAGCATCAGCGCGGACAGCATCCTTGTTTTCATACTCGCCGAGAGGAAGAATAAGGCGCTCAATATAATTCTTCGGAAGCCTGTAAAGCATATAGGACTGGTCGTTCTTCGAGCTTGCCTTTGTGAGAAGCTTTTCGCCATTTTCACCCTCGGTAATGCGGGCATAGTGGCCTGTTGCCACATATTTTGCGCCAATCCTGTCGGCAACATCGAACAAAACCTTGAACTTTACGGCAGGATTGCAGGCGATACAAGGGATAGGAGTTTTTGCTTCAAGATAGCCCTTGATGAAAGGCTCGATAACCTTTTCGCGAAGCTCGTCCATAATGTCGACGCACATAAAGTCGATGCCCATATCGTCGGCAACCCTTTTTGCATCATCGGCCGCATTTGAGCCGTTTTCAAGGTAAACGCCCATAACTTCATAGCCCTGAGCCTTGAGAAGATAAGCCGAAAGGGCAGAGTCAACACCGCCCGAAAGGCCTAATACAATTTTTTCCATAATTACCTTAATATGTCACGAGGACGGAAAATATTCCGTCCTCTTTGTTTATACTTATAAAGTGTGTGTCATTCTGAATGACAGCGCGGATATTACTTATTGAAGAAATCCTTGATTTTTTCACCGAAGGACTTCCTGCCGGAATAGTGGCTTTCTTCCACAGAATCTTCAAACTTGCGAAGGATTTCCTTCTGATTCTTTGTGAGATTCTTTGGAATTTCCACATTTATCTTGATATACTGGTCGCCACGGCCTCTGCCCTGAAGATTCTGAATACCACGATTCTTAAGGCGGAATACTGCACCAGGCTGTGTGCCCTCAGGAAGATTATATTCAACCTTGCCGTCGATAGTTGGCACAACAAGTGTAGCGCCGAGAGTTGCCTGAACGAATGTGACAGGCATTTCAACCAGAACATCGTTGCCCTTACGTGTGAAGATTTCGTGAGGGATGATTTCGATAGTCACATAAATATCGCCATTAGGACCGCCGTTCATACCGGCAGAACCCTGACCGCCGAGAGAAATAGTCTGACCTTCGTTGATACCTGCAGGCACCTTTACAGAAGCTGTGAACTTCTTTCTTACATAGCCCTTGCCGTCACAAGTGTCACAAGGAGTCTTGATAATCTTGCCCTTACCGCCGCAGGTGGAGCAGACCTGTGCGCTCTGGAATACACCGAATGGTGTACGCTGAGTTGTCTTGACCTGACCGGAGCCGCCGCAGGTAGGACATGTTTCTGCGTGTGTGCCCGGTTTAGCGCCTTCGCCATCACAGGTAGCGCACTTTTCGACACGCATAACTGTGATATCCTTTGTGCAGCCGAATGCAGCCTCTTCAAATGTGAGCTGAAGACGTACTGAAAGGTCATCGCCTCGTCTTGGAGCATTTCTGCGGGAAGAAGAACGGCCTCCGCCGCCAAATCCACCGCCGAAGAAGCTGCCGAAAATATCGCCGAGGTCGCCGAAATCTTCAAAGCCGCCAAAGCCACCGCCGTATCCGCCTGCGCCATAGCTTGGGTCAACGCCTGCATGACCGAACTGGTCATATTTAGCGCGCTTTTCCTTGTCAGAAAGGATTTCGTAAGCCCCGTTGACTTCCTTCATCTTTTCTTCGGCTTCCTTGTCACCCGGATTCAAGTCAGGATGATATTTCTTGGCGAGCTTTCGGTATGCTTTTTTTATTTCCTCATCGGTGGCTGATTTTTCCACCCCGAGAACTTCATAAAAATCTCTTTTCTCTGCCATGTTTACCTCTATTATAGTCTGATTATTTCAAAACCCTGTGTAATATTCCACGGGCTGTCTGAAAGAGCCAGCCCCTACATTGGTAGGGGACGGCATTTATGACGTCCCGCATAACTGCGTAAAAGTTTTGAAATCACAAAATTTATGTATGGGGCGAGGCAAATATCCCCGCCCCATATTCAGTTAATTACTGTGGATCGTTTTCGTCAACTACCTTGAAGTCTGCATCCTGAACATTGTCAAAGTTTGCACCCTGACCGCCGTCACCCTGAACATTTTCAGCGCCCTGTGGAGCAGCATCCTTGTAGAGCTTTTCAGCGATAGCGTAGAAACGCTTTGTGAGTTCTTCTGCAGCAGCCTTGATAGCATCGAGGTTGTCACCCTTGAGAGCTTCCTTGAGAACGTTAAGCTGTTCGTTTACAGGAGCCTTTTCAGCATCAGAAACCTTGTCACCGAGTTCAGCGAGGCTCTTTTCTGTCTGGTAAACGAGAGCTTCAGCGTTGTTTCTTGCATCAATTGCTTCCTTCTGCTTCTTGTCTTCTTCAGCATACTTTTCAGCATCAGCGATAGCCTTGTCGATATCTTCCTGAGAGAGGGAGCCAGAAGCTGTGATTGTAATCTTCTGTTCCTTGCCTGTGCCGAGGTCCTTAGCGGAAACATTTACGATACCATTGGAGTCGATGTCGAATGTAACTTCGATCTGTGGAACACCGCGTGGAGCAGCTGGAATACCGTCGAGGTGGAAGCGGCCAAGAGTCTTGTTGCCTGCAGCCATGTCACGTTCACCCTGAAGAACATGGATTTCTACAGATGGCTGATTGTCAGCAGCTGTGGAGAATACCTGCTTCTTTGTTGTTGGGATTGTTGTATTTCTTTCGATAATCTTTGTGCAAACACCACCGAGTGTTTCGATACCGAGGGAGAGAGGAGCAACGTCGAGAAGGAGAAGATCCTTAACGTCGCCTGCGAGAACGCCAGCCTGGATAGCAGCACCGAGAGCTACGCATTCGTCTGGGTTGATGCCCTTGAATGGTTCCTTGCCTGTGATGTTCTTAACAGCTTCCTGAACAGCTGGGATTCTGGAAGAACCACCAACGAGGAGAACACGGGAGATTTCGCTTGCAGCAAGACCGGAGTCGGAGAGAGCCTGCTTTACAGGACCCATTGTAGCGGAAACGAGGTCAGCTGTGAGTTCGTTGAACTTAGCACGGGAGAGTGTGAGGTCGAGGTGCTT
>JAZUBN010000145.1:0-6605 GCA_045638565.1 Oscillospiraceae bacterium
CCCCTGTGCAAGGGGAGGTGTTTTTGTTTGCAAAAACGGAGGGGTTGTATATACTAAATCCCATGTGGGAGGGGTCACCCCTCCCGAATCTATATGTTATCCTGAGGGCATGCCCGAAGGATCTTTCCCATCTCTACATCCTGTGCTTTATTCACGGAAAGATTCTTCACTTCGTTCAGAATGACAAAAGGGGAAAGAATGACATAAAAAACGTAGGGGCGGGTTTCCACGCCCGCCCGTTATTTCTCACAACTCAAAGTATAATTATCTATAATTATTACCATTTATCATCATTTTTTCAATGCAAAACTCGTTTTTGCACTGCCCAAATCACCGATACCGACATCTATCTTCACCTTATCTGCCGTTCCGCTTATATTTATCGTGGCACCACGAGTATATATCATTCCATTATTCTTCTCTGATTCATCTCTGTAAAGACCGCTCATAGCAATTCTTCCGATTTCATCTCCCAACCAGAAATCCGGCTCTTCCGCTTTATCATATATGCTTACTCCCTCAAGCAGTTCAGCTAATTTTCCCGGGAAATTTTCTATATCATTGATATACACAAGATTCTCACGGTCAAAGACGGCCTGTTCAACTGTATGGTATTCTTTTGGAAGATAGTATATCTGATCCCATTTTACATCTTCAATTTTCACACCCGTTTCCTTTTCAAACATCTGAACGGCCACATCATAGATGTCAACTATTTTCTCAGGTACTTCATCTGCAGCTTTTTTTGAAAAAGTCATGCCTATGAGCACAGCAAAAATAACCGCCAGACAGCCAAAATATAATAAAGCCTTTTTCACATCCGCCCTCCTTTGAGTGATTATTTATGCTTTCATTATATCATATACATTATACCAAGGCAATATTTGTGTAGGGTGCGGCGCCCTCGACGCACCGCAGACACGCCATACATCTCAGCAAAAAGATTCTTCGTTTCACTCAGAATGACATCGGGCGGGCACAGAGACCCGACCCTACATAATATCCTTTCCAATATCATAAACTTATCATTGACATTCTCATTGGCATTTGATACAATAAAAATGCGGCGTGAAAGCATCCGCTTATGCTTTTTCAACAAAAGCCGCCATTACATCTGTAAACTAAAAATAACATAAAGGAAGGTACTACTATGTATATTGATGAATGCAGAGAACGCTCCCGTTTTGAGTCCAAGGGCTCTTTCGTTCTTAACGGCGTAACTATCCCTTATAACACAGTCTGCGAAGACAACTTCTTCATGGCTGACGACGGCACACCACTCGGCACACTCTTCTCCTACTCCTATTTCAGAAGCGACGTAGAAGATAACTCCACACGCCCTGTTCTTTTCGGCTATAACGGCGGCCCTGGCTGTGGCTCTCTCTGGGTACATATGGGTCTCTTTGGTCCAAAGCGCGTAAAACTGGACAACGAACTCAAGCTTCCTACAGTTCCTCCATTTGAACTCGAAGATAACCCACACTGTCTCCTCGACATCTGCGATATCGTTATGGTAGACCCAATCGGCACAGGCTTCGGCAGACTCTTCAACGAAGCTAAGAAGGCTGAAATCTACGATACAGACGAAGATATCCGTCATTTCGCTATGTTCATCGACCAGTGGCTCACACGCTACGGCAGACATAACTCCCCAGTTCTTCTCGCAGGCGAAAGCTACGGCACAGGTCGTTCCGCTCTCCTCGTAAATGAACTCATCGGCGGCGGTCCTAAGAAGGCTGAAACAATGGGTATTTCCGTTTCCGGTATCATGCTTCTCGGCTCCACATTCTATGATAAGGTTCCTGTTGAAAAGGCAGTTCTCGACCTTTACACAATGGCTGCTACATATCAGTACCACCGTCCGGAAGGTCTCCCAGAACGCGACGAATTCCTTAAGGCTGCTGAAGAATTCTCCGACGGCGAATATCTCATGGCTCTCCATAAGGGCGACGCTATGACAAAGGAAGAAAAGCTTGCTGTTGCAGAAAAGCTCGCTTACTTCACAGGCGTTTCGGTAAAGTACATCATGTCCCATAACCTCCGTATCGATATGCGTGAATTTATGCACCTTCTCCTCGAAGACAGAGAAGAAATCGTTGGTTTCTACGATGGTCGTTACACATGGCCTGAAAACTTCGCACTCAAGGATGCAAACGTTATCGCTGACGACCCTGCAATGGGCCAGTACACACCTGCATTCCAGGCTGCATTCGCTCTTATGTGCAAGGAACTTAACATCACATTCGATCGTTCTTCCAAGGGTCTTTCCCACCATGTAAATATGGCTTGGGACAGAAAGTTCAAGACAACTCCTGCTATGGCTCTCGGTCTTGCAATGAGAAGAAATCCTGCTCTCAGAGTATTCTTCGCAAGCGGTATGTACGACCTCTGTACAACAGCAGGTATGTCCAAGTATCTTGCTCACCACTCCAACCTCGACCTTAACCGTGTAATGCGCGGTATTTATCCATCCGGCCATATGGCATATCTCGGCGAAGAAAGCGCACAGCTCCTCGCAAATGATATGAGAAAGTTCTTCACAGAAGCAATCGAAGGCAAAAGAGCTTGGTAATTTAATGTAAATATCACAAAAGGCGGTAGCAATACCGCCTTTTGTGTATTTTATTGGCTATCTTGTAGGGAACGGCGCCCTCGACGTTCCGAAAAATATCATTCTGATATTCCCCCATTCTTTTCACCTTTACAAATCTTACCCAAATATGTTATAATAAATAAAAAATACAGGAGGTACAGCCTATGAAAAAATATCGTACGCTTATTATTTTATTTCTGCTTATACTTCTGTGCTATCCTGTGAATAACATAATCCATTACAAATCAGGTCATTTAGAAGATATTCTTGCCATATCAGTCGACAGTTTTGATCGTGTTATATATTCATCTCCTGACGGCGAATATGAATTGGACAAAAATGAACTTGGCAAGTTCCTGTTTAAGTTCAAAACTATGAAACTGAAAACAAATATCTGGAGATATATCGACTTTCCCGACGAAGAATATATCATATATAATGACAATTTCGAATACGGACCTCTTTTTCGTATAAAAATGACCGACGATGCTGTTAAAATATTTGGAGAATATTATTCCTCCGGCAATCGACGCCACGTTTTCCTCATCGACAACTAAACAAAAAGGAGAGCATCTTGCTCTCCTTTATTTCATTTTATAGCTTTTTACTTCGCTTCGGTAATTGCCCTGATATTTTATATCCACATCGCCGGCGTATCTTATCATAATTTTTATCTCTTTTTCGCCATACATACCGATTATCGTCACATTCTGCTGATTTTTGAACCAAAAATTAGCATCTGTCGGCTGAACAGTCAGCAGCTTGAGATTTTTCGAGAACATTTCCTCCACAGCCTGTGGAGTTTTTCCATTTTTATCTGTGATTTCCTTAAACTCCTTGTAGCTGTCGCTGTTAAATGGATAGATAACATCCGTCCAGACGATTTTCTCGGGCGATACACCCAGCTCAGCCTTAATATCAGCCATCACCGCGTCATAAAGGTTAATTTCGGGAGGCTGTGACGCATAATTCCATAAAATTATCGCCGCAATCAGGATGGCAACAAGAATACGCACCCATTTATAGTCGATAAGAATTTTAATTGTTTCCACTATCAGCTTGAGAAACTCATTGCGCAGATCCTGTCTTGCACTGTTATAATTCTCAAAAGCATCCCACAGACTCATATTTCATCCCCCTTTCTTATTCAAGTATATCATAGTCACACGGCAATATCAATACGCCGTTTCACGTGAAACTTTAATGTTTAACAGGCGTTCATATTCCTATGTATTGTTTCAATAATTTTCTCCGCTCCGCTTTGTTGAATCAGTATATTGAATAGTGATTATATTTTTGATATGATTATTATAATAACAGAAAGGAGGCACACATGAGTAGCACTTGTCCTCATCCATGGCGCAGATTTTTTGCACGCACTCTCGACACAATATTTTTTCTTATCTTATCAATGTCCTTGTTTATTCTGCTGTTTGGCCGCACACCACTTGCTGCCCAGAAGCTTGATGCTGTACTTACCTATTTATTCATCATAGTATCTAATATTCTTATAGAATCGATTTTTCTACATTTCTTTGCAACTACTCCAGGAAAATATGTGTTCGGTATTTCAATTACCGAATACAACGAAGCTAAGCTTTCTTTTACAGACGCAGTTTTCCGTACTTTTTTGGTATATGGCGGCTTTGCTTTTGGTATCTTACTCCTCTTTCCGATTTTGTTGATTTATCACTACTCGAAATATAAAAAAGGACAGGAGCTGTTTTTTGATAAAGACATCTCATATAATATAAATCCACGCAGTTTTCCACGTACAGCTTTATATTTTATTGCCGTTTTTCTGCTCACAAAGCTTTGCTCTACGCTTATTTATAACAATCTTGTAACTCCACCGAATAGGGGATACATAAACTTGACCGAACTTTCAGAAAACTACGAATATCTTCGCAAGTTGAATTACCTTGATGACTGGACTCTTTCAATGGACAGTGAGGGTAATTTCTTCGAGAAGATAAGCGGCCCATTTAATTATACCTTTTATCCCGAGGATTCACTTTCTATAAGTAATATACCGCTTTTTAATGAAAATGGTGATTTACAAGCTATAAAGTTTACATTTTCCACCTTTGGAAACTCATTTTCCCTTCGTGACAGGGAGTCTATGCTTCTTATTCTTGCTTTTTCAGGATGTAATTCCAATGTATACAACGAAATAATGGACTCAGCTTTCTTACGATCTATTATCGCATATGTCGACGAGCCGGTGCAAGCTCATTTTGATACCGACGATGGAATCCTACATTTCGGCTTTCGTTTAATAAATGTATCAGCTGAAACATCGTGGGGTAAAAATATGTATGCTCAGAATCCTTCAAAACCATGTAGTGCCGAGCTTATAATGTCACGCTACAGCAGTGTAGAAGAAATGGAAGCTATCGCTGAATTTTTCTAAATTATACCTACATGCTGAAACATTTTCCGATTTTTTCCGTCTATATAAGTAAAGGAGGTAATTTATGAAGAAAATTATTTTACTCGCGCTTATTTCGGCGGTTTTGTTTACAGGATGCGCAAAGCAGGAGGTTGTTACATCAGCTGCGCCGCCCGAGCCATCAAACACTACTGCAACACATACTATCGAATATGTGACTTTCGATGCCAAAGTCATGCAGAGAACGGGTGACAGACTGCTCCTTGGTGACCTTGGCGACACAGTAGACTCAATTTTTTATCTATCTACCGACGATGAAAGCATAAAAGCAGGCGATATCGTGGAAGTAACTTTCAACGGCATGATTATGGAAAGCTATCCTCCGCAGCTTGGTGACCCTAGTCTGAAACTGAAAGAGCAGGGGACAAGCATTCTGCCAATGCTGGAAGAAATCTACCACGAATTATGGGAGCGAGACAGACTCCTTAATGAAGATATTGATATTATAGCAGTTGATTTTGATAAAATTTCTCTCCTTTCCAATATTGAAAAGGAAGCTTTTTGCAAAATTCTCGATAATTATATGTACTCAAACCACAACGCTACTGTAATTCAATCGAATTTCGATAAACTGAAGGAAGAAAATCTGATTAAACCTTATGGCGATATAGAAAATGCGTACCATTTTGAAAACGGTCTGCTCATCTCCTTTGAAACTCAGGAGGACACAAGCATTCCTGTTACAAGCTTTACTATGACAGTTACAAAATGGCGTTCACCGCTCGGCGCTTATGGAATGAACATCATCGCTGATCTCGAAGAAAACGAATGGAAGTATGAAATCGAAACTGAATTTATGGCATAGGTGAGCAAAATGAAGAAGAAAATCAATATTTTAATATCATTTATTGCAGTTTTTGCATTAACCTATCTTTTTACAAGCTTTTGTATCCCAGGATGGCGATTGAAACTCGATGCTCCTCCGTTGGAGCTTTTCATCGAACATCTGAAAAGCATGATGCTGATAAAATGTTCAGCATCTCTCATAACAGGTGCTGTTGCAGGACTCCTCGTATCAAAGCTTTCAAAATAATCACAAAACCAATGTTTCACATGAAACATTGGTTTTTATTTTACTTTTGCGCCAATTCGTGATATAATATACTCAATAGGAGGTGTTTCTTATGTTTACTATCAACGTACCACGAATTGCTGTTGCATATGTTGAGACAGCTATCGAACTTAAAAATCAATATTCAGATAAAAATCCTGTGATTATCGCCGATAATTACGCAAGTTTTCAAAATAATGATGCATATTCCTACGCTATTGACATCGATCTTATCGGAAATCAGTCGGCTTTGGAAATTTTATTCCGCGCAGCTCAGGAACACAGCTTTTTGATTTTTGTAACCGAAGATCCTAAGTTTATCAAGCTTTTCAACATAATCGAGTATCGCGGCGGCGATGTTTATGCCGATGCTTGCAGAGCTTTCCCACTCAGATTTGAAAGCCACGATGCTGTTACACTCAATCTTCCAATTCCGGTAAATGTTGCGCTGACAGGCAGAATCCCTAAAAATGACCTGCATATTTTCCTTCGCTACGGCGCACATTTCA
>JAZUBN010000146.1:0-23929 GCA_045638565.1 Oscillospiraceae bacterium
ACTGGTCACGCAGTTTGATCACGGTGACCAGGGGACACCCCTGGCACCCCTTGTGTGTTCGTTCCTCACATATGGACAGATTGATAAGGTTACATTTCTGGGGAAACCTTGATTTTATCGGAAGACTTTAGGTTTACTTCGTAGGGATAATTACAAATTGTCCGATTATATCAGACATCGAACAGGAAAGGCTTATCAAAAAAGGGCATCCTTATGGATGCCCTTTGGATATTTACTTATCGAACAGGAGCAGAAGTGCCGCTGCAGCTGCGCCGCCATCTTCACCTTTATATTCGCCGATATGTTCTCTGCCCCAGCCATAGCCTTTATAGATACTGCCGTTTTTATACTCGCCGACAATGCTTTTACCCCAGCCATAACCGGAATAAACTGTGCCGTCCCTGAAGCAGCCTACATAGGTGCGTCCCCAGCCGTGACCCTTATACACATCGCCATCGACGGTATATTCGCCCACAAATGTCTTGCCCCAACCATAACCGGTATAGATATCACCGCTGCCGCACATACCGACATAGGTTTTGCCCCAGCCGTAACCGGTATAGATATCTGTCATAATATCACCTTACTTTACAGATGCCATGATTTTTTCAGCAAGCGCTGTTTCGGCCTTGACAACAGAGCCATCTGCCTCCATAACGATTTCGCATACGAGGGCAACAAGCTCCTTATAGCTTTCAGCCAGCTTTTCATTGATGCTCTTCATAAGTGTGAAGCCGTTTTCGCTTCCCTCTTCAAACATCACATCAAGATTTTCCTTGCAGTTTTCATAGATTTCCTCAAGCTCATCAGGTGTGTTTTCAAAGCCGAACATCTCTGCCATAAACTCAGCTTCGCCGCCCGAGCATCTGCCGTCAGAGGAGATAAGGCCGATAGCGATGCTTGCCAGCTCACCCTCATAATAGACATCCATTTCGCCAAATGCTTCCTTATCCCAGAGATGAGCCTCTTCGAGAGAATCACAGCCTGTCATAAAATGTTCAAACTTGAACTTGAATTCTTCCGCATATTTTTTCATCTTTTCCATATTTAGTTACCCTTTCCCAACGCCTTTGAAACATTTTTGCCCATCGGACTCGGCTGATAATTCTGCATTTCGTTATTTACAAATGCCATTATCACCATTTCAATATCGTTGTTTGAAATCATGCCGTATTCGTCGCACATGACGAGATTATAGAACTTATTGCTGATGTAATAGGCGTCAAGCTCACGGGCTGTGCCCTTGACTACGCCCGGATATCCATCCGACTTGCTTGGATAAAGGTCGCCAAGACCGAGCACGTGGCCGAATTCATGCCTTGCCACCGCTCTTATTTCATCCATATCGTCAAATCTGCCGTTTCTGCTCTGCACAAATATCATCTTGCGTGAGCGTATCGTCCATTTCTTTATGCCGATGCCTGCCATTGAGCGTCTATGCTTCATCATAGAGTCTATCTTTTCCTTGCGTTCGCCTCCTATGAAGCCTGCCATTTTAGTAGCTGTGGCGCTTACATCTGCTGTCACAGGCATTATAAATATTTTATCAAAAAGACGGCTTTCTGTCGAGATATTTATTTTTACAGTCACCGCCTGTCCGCCGAACACTGTGTATTCGCCTTCCCAGTCCTTGATACCGCGCATAATTGCGGTATAAAAGCCTGTTTCGTCAGGAAGCTCTGTTTCTGTACGGACAAAATCGAGATTTACGCCGATGGTGAGGATATTTTTGCCGTTTATGTATTCGAGTCTTATGTCAATCGGTGTCAGGCGGCTTTCCTTTTTCAGATTTATGCGTTTGCCGTCAAATCCAACGAGAGGCATAGGCGGAATCGGCTGCAGTTTACGGGCAAAAGCTGCCTTATAACGTGCTGTGCAGTAGTCATTGAGGAACTTTCTGCCTCGCTTTATGCCCATTCTTTCGGCATTCCAGATATAGCTCATTCCGCGGTCGACTCTGTCCGGAATGTCAGCGTCTTCTCTGCCGCTGACGAGAAGAATACCATAGGTATACATAGCGGCAGGATATTTATTCATAGCCGCCTTTTTTATAAGGGCAAAGCCTTCCGCCTTAGCTTCTTCTGTGGCATCCTCGGCAAAATAAAGGCCCGCTCCCTCTTCGTAATATTCTTTTGGTGTCTTTATAATTTCATTTGTATTTTCCATTTTACACCCTTAATAAACTATTATGCCGTAGGAATCGTCAGGCATAATTTCAGTTTTATCATAATCGTACTCATCCTTGAACTCGATTCCGCTGAGCACGAGCATATCCTTTACATCAACCTGCTTGTCCAGCGGCACACCGATGAGAGTTATCTTCTGATATTCAGCCTCCCTCAGCTTGACAAAATCCAGCTTTTCACTGTAATGCATAATCAGGTTGCCCTTCGCATTATATACTACATCATAATTATCAAGCTCGGTTTCGCCCAAAATGAGCCTTCCGTACCTGTTTGTGTATCCCGTTTCAAGCTTTGTCAATGGATTTTTATCGAGAATAAGGATTACGCCCATTTCATCCTCAAATGAGGTCTTGAAATCTGTGATTTTATTATCTGCAAGAACGATATACTTGAGCGCAGGCATATTTTCAATGGCAAGCTTACCTTCCAGCTTATTTGATGAAGCATCGAGAGAATGAAGCTCCTTAAAATTATTGATAACCGACAAATCTGCGATCGCATTTCCGCCAATGTCAAGATTTCGCAGGCTTGTGCATTTTTCAAGAGCAGAAATATCTTCGATATTATTGCCGCCGAGATAGAGTCTGCAAAGATTTTCCTTCGACTTTACAAGAAGGGAAATATCGCTGATATTGTTATTTTTAAGCGAAACAGCAAACAGCCTTGTGGCATTTGTCAGCCCGTCTATGTTTTCAATCGCATTGTCATCGGCAACGATAGTATTCAGCTCAAGGCTCTTTTCAAGCCCATCGAGATTTTTCAGCTTGTTGCGTGAAAGGTCGATTCTGTCAAGCTTTGTGAGATTTTCAAGCGGTTTAAGTCTTTCGATTTCATTGCCTGCAAGTCTGAGAGTTGTGAGCTTTTCAAGATTTGCAAGAGAAGAAATATCCTTGATTCCGCAGTTTTCTGCCGAAATCTCACCCAGCTTTGTAAAGTCAGCAAGGCGAGAAATATCGCTCACCTTTGTATCGCTTATGTGGAGTGAGGAAAGATTTTCCTGTTGACCTTCGATAATGTCGAGAGAATCAAGCTGGCTTCCCGAAAGGTCAAGACTGTTTATCTGATTGCCCGACAAATCAAGAGTCGCTATCTGCTCCTTGGTGAGATTGCAGTTTTTGAAGCGTATATGGTACATGGTGTCATCCACCATAACGCCGATATTTTCCGCATTGATAGTACATTCTTCAAAGCTGAGCTGGCTTAAATCCTTCAGCTTTGCGATTTTAGTTACGTCTTCGGCTGTGATTTCCTTCTTATAGAAATGAGGATGTTTTTCGCCTCTCTCCATTTTCACCCCTGCTATTGTGACTGTATTCATTACATTCAGCATAACAGATGCGATGATTATAACGAGGACTATGCCCAAAACGATAAGCCCTTTTATTTTCTTATCGCTATAGTTTTTCGGAGCCTTTTCCTTCTTCTCCTTTTTTGCCTTTACAGGCTTTGGAGCTTCTTCCTTTTTGATTTCAGGCTGTGCTTCCTGCTTTGTCGGGGCGATGTACTGCCTTATCTCCTCTGTCATTTTGGAAACCGACTTCTTATAATTTTCATAGGCAGGATAGCGCTGGACATTTGTGAGATAGAAGCTGAACTCATCATTGAGAGCGCAGTCATCCAGCATAAGCGGAATGATTATCTTATTGCCGTTTATCGCTCTGTCAAGCTCACGGGACACCCATTTTGAGCCCTGTGTATTCTTTGTAAAAACAAGGACAAACACCTTGGCGCCATCAATGGCAGGCGGAATCTCGGCCGCATAGCTTGCCCCGCCCGTTATGCTGTCGGGAGCCATCCAGACAGAAAAGCCTTCGCCTTCAAGATGGTCACGGACCTTGCGCGCCTTTTCTATGTCCTCCGATTTATAGCTTATAAATATATCTTTCATTGAATCTTCTCCTTTTGTAGAGAATGATATCCGGCTTAATTGCCCTTGCCCAAAGCCTTTGAAGGCTTGCTGCCATGGGAATCTTCCAGATAATACTGCGGTTTATTTTCCGCAAATGCAAGAAGCACCATTTCAATATCATTATTGGAAATCGCGCCGCGGCCATTGCACATTACAAGATTATACCTGCCGTTTTCAATATAATAAGGGTCAAGCTCAGGATATGTACCCTTAGGAATAAAAAGTTCCTCGCCGTTATCTGTCATCAACATATTTCCGAGACCGAGCATAGAGCCAAACTCGCATCTTATATCTCTCTTTATCTGCTCGTAATCGTCAAAACGGCCTGTGCTGTCATAAAGCATAATGGATTTATTGGATTTTACAGACCAGGCTTTCATACCCACCGTACTGAAGGTATGATAATTGGTAAATGCATTTTCGCCGCGTTTTTTGACAACTCCGCCAAGATTACCCATTATCTTCAGTACATTTCGCGCCATATCGCCACGGGCAGACATAATATTTATTGTGCCCAGAAAGCGGTCGCTGATATTGACGTCCACCATAACCATCAGTTTCTGTCCGCCAAATACTGTATACACGCCTTCCCACGCCTTCATACCGTCTGTGATGGCCTTTTCCATCCTGCCCCAGTCGGCAACTTCGTCATCATCAATCATTATATTGACATTGGCTGTAAGCCAGAGAGCATTCATTTTTCCATCGAAATCAAGGACGGCATTTACAGGAATCTTCCCCGTATGCTTTATCTTTACCTTCCAGTTGTCAAAATCACGGAGAGGCGCCGGCGCCTGCAGAGGTATCTTATCCCCCACAAGTCTGCGATAACGGAAATTACAGAGGTTATCCATCTCCTTCTGCGCTGCCGGATAGCCGAGCCTTGCCGCCTTTTCCATATAATACATTCCGCGCTCGTGGGAAACAGCTTCCTTGATTCTTATTTTGCCGATGAGCATATTGTGTCCGAAATGGAAACAGCCTTCTGCGTCATTTTTCCAGGCTGCCCAGCGGAGATATTCAAAGGCCTTTGTTTTTTCTTCCTCTGTTGCTTCTTTGTTTTCGTATATTGCCTTTGCTCTGTTTACGGCAAATCTTATTTTCTGCTTTTCATTAAGCAGTCCACAACCCGAAAAATCAGGCTCTTTCAGCTGTGCAGGCTGAGGCTTTGGCTGAACTGCCGGCACAGGCTTTTTCTCCTCAGGCTTGTTGACTGTGATGCCTTCAATTGAAAGGATTTCCCTTGTCATTATTTCAAGCTGACCGCGAATATCGCTGTAAGCAGGATAAGCCTGAATATTTGCAAGATAGAATCTGAACGACTTGTTCAGCTCCACCTTTTCTATCATAAAAGGCAGGACTTCCTTATTTTCATTTATAGCCTGATCCAGCTCACGTGTCACCCATTTGGAGTTCTGCGCCTTTTCGGACAGAATAAGCACGAAAGCCTTGCAGTTTTCAATAGCATCGGGAATATATTCAGCATAGCTGCCGCCGCCATGGATATCCTCAGGCGCCATCCAGACAGAAAGACCGCACTTTTCAAGATAATCGCGCACCCATTTTGCCGTAGTATATTCGTCACTTTTGTAGCTTATAAAAATATCCTTCATTTTCTTACCTCATATAAGGCTTTTATCTTGCACCTACATTGCTGTCCTTACGCTTTGTTTCATCGTCAAGTCTTTCAAAATCCACAAGGTCATGATGCATCTTGCCCAGGTCATTACGGCTGGACTTTTCCTGCGAACCGGAGAAAACATAGCCTTCCGAGCGCATATAGACATTCCATCTCATATGCTCGAGAGCTTCAAGTGCATCTCTTTCTTCTGTCGTAAGCTGTTCTGTCGCCTTATCCATACCGATAATATTACATTCCTGTCTTGCCTTGAAATGGATTGCAGTTGCGATGGAAGAACGATAATTATATTCATAATCCCAGAATTCCTGCTCCTTGCCCCACTTGAGATGGCGCTCGAGAGCATCTCTTTCCAGCTCGGAATCGAGAATTACATTTTCCGAATAGATATATTCCAGGTCGCCGATAAAATCGATATTGTATTTCTGTCCGCGGTAATTCTTAATATCCGAAAGGGCGCGTTTCTTATCGCTGTCATAGACGATAGCCTGAATAACAGGCTTTGCTCCGTTTCTTTCAAAAAGCATACGGAGATATGCGGCAGTTTCGATATTAAGTTCGTCGTTGCCGAGAGAAACGAGAACGTATGTGGCATCCTTTATCGCCATAATTCTGTCGGCAAACTTCTTTGTGCCTGTATCGACATCCGAATTGATATTGATGGAATAACAGCCTTCGCCCTTGACAAATACACCGTTATACTTTTCATCCATAAGCTCAGGACAGTCAACGCTGAGCCTGTCAAATGCCATTTTATCCTTATCAAAGCCGTTGATTTCAATTTCATAGCCGTACATCTGGCCATACCACGCAAGGGATTTCACCATACCCATACCATATGAGCCGAGACCGACTACAACGGCTGTGATTTTCTTTTCGCCGTTTTCCTGAGGGACAGCGCCTTCAAAAAGCTTGTGTCCTTCATCATAAAGGATGCGGTTGATGACCGAGCGTGTGGAATCGATTCTTCTCACCTTCATATTTCCCTTGTTTACAGCGGCAAGCTGCAATTCGCCTGAAATACCTGTTGTGAAGGCGTGAAGATGTGTATTTTGTTCATTTTTGTATTTTTCAATAAGTTCAAGAGCCGCTGCCACATTTTCCGCTTCATTTTCGCTGATTGCGAAGAAATGAAGCTGCTTTTCGCTGTTTCTCAGCTTGAAATTGACAGAAGTAATTTCCTTTTTGAAGATAATGGCATCAATATCCTCTGCCTTTTCCTTAAGCTTGGCATCGATTTCATCATTCACCGCACAGAAGATGACAGCTCTTTCATTTTTATTCTTCATAATGTCCTTTGCAAGAACGAGTGAACGTTCGGAAAGGCAGGAGAAAATATAAATATCCTTTGAACGGCTTGCCATAAAATGTCTGTAAGCCGCAAGGTTTTTGAAGAAGGAGAGAACGAAGCTGAATGTGAGGGCGGGCGCCACAACATAAAGCACCGACGCCATTATTGTATATATTGAATACACCCATCCGCTCTGGGATGCAAGTTCACGCATAAGCTCCATCTCGCCGTCAACGAGGAAGATTTTGATAGTGCCATAGCAGGACATAAGAATGGATTTTATCCCAACAAGAGTTTCCCCCGCAAACTGATTGAGATAGACCGGCACTGTCAGAATTAAAATCGCCATAAATACGCTGCCGAAAATCAGAGTAAACGGTCTGATTATTTTATTTTTGGTCTTTCGTGTGCGGTATGAAGCAAAAAGTCCCAGCACCAGCACAGCTATTGCAAGATATAATGCAATCTTCCATTCCATAATTTGTCCTCCTTTATATTTCATCTGCAAACGCAGTTGTTTACAATTTTAGAGTTTTGCCATAAATCTGATTACATCTTCATATGCTTCTGCAACTTCATTTATATGGGCTGAAGCGCTGCCTATGCATTCCTCCAGATTTCCCATTGAAATATGGAGTTTGCTGATAATTTCCTGTATATTTTCAAGCTCGATTTTGTCTTCCATAAATCTGACAGTGTCAGCGAGCTTTATTGTTTCTTCCTGTATAGCTATCTTTTCACCGACTAAATTTTTAGCCATTTCACGCAATGCCACCAATGTTTCTTCTCTGATATTTGCCATTACAATGTCCCCCTATATCTTATTTATGAGATTTGTTCTTTCATCTGCCAGTTTTTCGAGAAGACTGAAAATCTCACGCAAAGTTTCATCTGTATTTTTTGCTATGCTTTCAAAATCTCCGCCAAACGAATCAAAATCCAGATATTCCATCACCATTTTGCGGATATTATAGGAGTGCTTATGTACTTCTTCCATATATCTGTCAATCGCTGCAATCATTTCGCGATATAATTCCTGCTGTCCCATTTTTTCTCCTTCCAATTATTTTGCAAGCAGACGCGGAAATCTCCGCGCCTGCCTGTGATTATGCTAGTCAAGTTCAAACTTTACTTTCTTTTTGAAATTCGGGCAGAAAATTTTGCCGGAGATTATGTCTTCAAAATTTTCTTTTGGACATTCTTCGCTTCTTTCGCCATTGTTATAAAACTTGCACAGTTCACACTGACACTCAACAATGGTCATCTCGCCTTCGTTATATGCGAACTTTTCCATACTACCTCCTGCCTCTCATCTTTGCTTTGATAATTCTTCTGCCGTCTTCATCACGGGTGACATTTGTGATTATCAGAATCTGGTCCTTATCGAAAAGGACTTCTCTTTCATACTGGCCTGCGGCACTTATATCGCCTACATATGCGCCTGCCGCACCCTTTGGAACGTCGATTTCAAACAGCACTTTACCACCAAATGCCGAGCCGCGGTCAAGGCTTGTGCTCATAAAGCCGTCGTCGGTTATCGTGCGTCCTACAAGCAATCTGTCAGGGAGTACCCTTGCGATGCCGAGTGCCGATTCGGATGCACCTCTGTATACAACACAGTCTTCAGGAATTTCTGCCTGACTGAGAACTCTGTGGATATTGCGGGCATTTTCCAGATTTCCCGGGTCGAAGCTGTCTTCCAGGCCACGCAGTACACGATTTATATTGCCGTAAGCCATTCCCGTATATTCATATACCGAGCGTTTATCCTCTGCTGAAAGTCCTGACGACCATTCCTTACCATAATTACGCACCGATTGTTCGGCAGAAATTTCTGTATTTGTGCCGGAGGAAGAGCCTGATGAGCCCGAAGTGCCCGATGAGCCGGACGAACCTGAACTGCCGGAGCCGCCTGAGCCTCCTGCTCCTCCACTCGCTCCTGCCGCAATGCCTGCTACGGCACCACCGGCTGCGGAGGAGCCACCTATTTTCCCTTTTTTACACCAAGACCCTTGTCAATAATTGAACGATATCCCTTCGCCACCTTTTCAAGTGACTGAGAAACGCTGTTTATAGGCTCTGTTGCAGCCTTGACTTCTGAATTGATAGCCTTGATCACTTCATCAAGTTCCTTTTTATGAGGACCAAGTGTCTTTGGGTTATCATCAATAACTGTCTGGAGAGTACCTGTCAGCTCTATGATTTTTTCGGAAGCAGAGATAATGGCTGCCGACATAGTCTTAAGAGCAATAATGCCTTCTTCGCTTACTGCATATTTTGCCATAATATTAACCTCCTCTTATTCATTAGCCGCTGCTTCAGCTTCTCGTCTGATTCTTCTTACTTCTTCGAGCTGTTCCTGAAGAGCCTTGATAATGTTATCCACTTCTTCAAACTGTGCCTTGATTTTCTGAACATGTGCAGAAAGCTTTACACTGTTATTCTGTGCGTTAGGATCCTTTGTGTTATCGACGCAAGTCTGTGCTGCCTTTTCTACGAGATCACACTGTGTTGATATTTGCTTTTTGAAATTTTCGAGAGCATTTATTGCTGTCTCATAAGCTTCTTCATCTATCCATATCATAGAGTTTTTCTCCTTTATGTTCTGATTGTGTGCAAACAGGGGAAAATTTCTGCATTGACAACCCCTCAGTCAGCTTTATGGCTGACAGCTCCCCTTGCACAGGGGAGCCTTATATCTTTCCTATGCTTCAAACGGACTTACTGCCTTGCCGTTTTCATCCACATACCAGCCATCCCAGCCCATATTCATATTGAGATAAGGACGGAAGGAATAGCTGTCCAGCTTGTCATCATACTGGCAGATTCTTTCAGGAAGAAGACTTGCAATCTTTGTGCCGAATACATCACGCGAATCGTCATCCGACATTGCAAAACCAAGACGATAACGGAAGTAATCCACCTTAAGTTCTGTTATGCTTATGTCTTCGACTGAATTAAGATGCATCATAAAGTGATATCCAAGACGGCTGCCCTGCTTAAGAATGTATGTAAGGTCAGCGCCCGCATTGTATGCACCTTTGTTTTTTTCCTTCTTTTCAGGCTGTGCTTCCTCTTCAGGCTCTGCAGTTTGCTGAACAGACTCTCCAATCTGATTGATGCCCATTTTTTCCATAAGCTTCATTTCTTCTTCAGTAAGGGCTGCCTGAATTTCTTCTTCAGTCATACCTTCCGCTCTGAACTTTGCCTCAAGTTCTTCGCTCTGATATATCCATTCAAGAGCAAATTCCTGCATCAGTTCATCCTCTGCTGATGTGACGAGAGCCGCTTCGTTATTAGTCACCTTTTCGATTTCTGCCATTTCCTGAGACTGTTCAGCCTTAACTGCGCCATCGACAAAGCCGAAGTCCATTGCGATTCGGTCGATACCTATCATAACGATAAGACGGTTGTCTGTTTCGCGCTTTTCCATCTTCGCCTTAAGCTCACGAATCTGGTCGCATACTGCGTCCATATCTTCGATGATTTCAAAGCCGAAGTGCTCAAAGGTCTTTTTGTATGCTCTGAACATACGATTCTTTCCGTATGCCCAGATCTGCACTCTGCCGCCCTGCAGCTTATATGAGCGCATTGCCGAAAGAAGTACAGCGGCAGAAGTTGCCTGCTCAGCCTGACGGCCGATAAGCAGAATATTTTCTCTCGTTTCATTGGAAAGGGCCGAAAGCTTCATGCTGACCATTCTTCGAGGTGTACCGAAGGCTACGAACATTTCATCGCCCACAAGGTCGGAGGCGTGAGTCTGCTTATAATCTGCAACTCCATCCATAAATGCCTTTTCGTCAAAGGCCTCAAATGTATTGCCGTCGACAAGCACAGGATTTTTCTTGACATATGAGGAAATATCCTGAGGAGCATAATTTTCAACCCTCTTCATCTGCTTGTTAAGGTCGTCGATCATATCATCGCGCACCTTGTAATCAGGATAATACATTGTATAAAGGCGCTTGACCTCAAGATGAGAGTCTTCCCCTTCTGTACGATGCTTGATAAGGGCATAATGAGGAGGAAGGGCATCGATCCAGTTTCGCACCTGCTCGGTCTTGAGAGAGGAGGAAAGTTCGAGAGTTTCGCTGATTTCTTCCTTTGAAGCCTTCATGGCGATTCTCTGCTGAATCTGTGCTCTTGCTGTCGATGTAAGGCCGCTTACGCCTGTTGTGAAGGTCTGGCTGGCGAAGATAAATCTGATACCCAATGCCGCGCCCTTGGCAAGAATATTCTGCAGTCTCAGCTTATATACCGAAGATTCGGAAATGGACTGGGACATGATGGAAAATTCATCGAGAATTACAAAGATGACAGGCATCGGCTTGGTGAGGGTTGTCGGGTCAATCTGGTCGATTCTCTGAACACCCTTGATGGCAAAGATACGCTGTCTTTCCAGCATTTCATTTGTCAGCTTGTCGATAAGGTCATATACAAGCTCGGTCGATTCATCGAGAAGCACATACTTTACGTGAGGCGGCAGATGCTTGATATAACGCTTGAATTCAAGCTGTTTGAAGTCGGCAAGCCACAATTCCACATTGTCAGGGTGATAATTTCTTATAATACCTGCAATAATTGTGTGGATGAGTGTGGATTTACCCGAACGGGAAGCACCCATAAGGTATGCGGCGAAATTTTCATTTTCAAAGGAAAGGTAATGAGCCTTATCCTTGCCGTCGATACCGACAGGGAGTTCGATTTTCTTATACTGTCTTGTGTATTCGTTAAGTCCGTTGTACGGATAGCGCTTAGGATATTCGTTGCCGATGGTATCCTTTGTTATCTTGTTGGCTTTCAGCGTTTCAGCATAGCTTTCAGGAAGATTTTCACCAAGAGTATACCATGTGAAGCGGTGCTCACTGTCCTCACTGAAGGCGATTTTTGTCTCCTTGCGTCCCATTGTAATGCGGATTGCATTGCTGAGAGCGTAATCAGGGATAAAGGACTTTTCTTCCTTTGCCTTATCGCTGTTTGAATAGCTTACGATGATGAAGGAGAAGCCGTAACGCTCATAATTGGTCATTATGCGGTTTATAAGCTCCTTATCACGGGCTGAATAGTTGTTAGGCCAGCCATAGAGAATAACTGTCGAATGAGCAAGACGCTTGCCCTTTTCTGTCTGCTTGTTGTATTCCGATACAGAATCGCACATTTCCAGCACTTCATCTGTGTCAGAAAGGGTGGAAACAAGCTTTTCGAGGGTATTTGTCAGCTGCTCAGGATTTCTCGGCATCTGCTCGAGGGCAAAAGTGCCCTCAAGCTGTTTAAGTGAGCCGATGGAAGAGGAATTATAGCGCATCGCATCAAATACATATACCTTGCGCATACCTGCTTCCGCATTGTTTATCTGGTTTAAAATAAAGTTCTGAATGCCTCTGTCAAGCTGTCTTGAACGGGAGGCGGCGCAGGAAACTGTAAGGATATATTCCTTGTCCTGCTCAAACTCAACAGGGATGAGAACTCTGCTGTTGTGTTCATCATAGAACTTGCCCATAAGAGTTTTGAGTCTTTCGCTCTGTCTTTCACCGAATGGGAGAGGAAGAGCATAAGCGCCCGGAGCCGAGCTGTGGGAAACAGGGGCATTGGCATATTCCACAGGCACTTCTTCCATCCAGAGACGGTTGTTCTGGGAAACGACCGCATCAGCAAGCTGGGCCACTTCAATGCTGTTTGCAAACTGATCGAGCTGATTTTCAAACTCTGCAATCTGCTCATTAAGCTGTTTTATAGCCTCTGTTGCGCCGATTTCCCTGTCGTTTTTCAGCTGTTCAAGCTTTTTAGTAAACTCCTTCTTCTTCTTTTCGAGGAAGAATTCGTCACATTTTGCCACGACATAAACACGCTGTGCATAAGGGTCATCGTTGCTGTTCGGTGTAATCATAAGAGACCAGTCTCTCAGACGCTTGAGGCTGACTCTGTAATCAGGAGGGGCGTCTATCGTCTGCACATTGAGGCTTGTGATATTGCGCTTGGCAAGATCCTGAAATGCCTTCACCTTGAGAAGATATTCATCTATCTTTTCAAGCTGATCCTCAATATTTTTTATGCGCTGAGGGATATCCCCTTCTCTTCCGGCATTTATGGCATTGATTTCATCATTTGCCTTGTTGATGCCTTCACGAATGGCATTGAGCCTTGTTATAACGGCATTATATTTTTCAAACGGCATAAGCTACCTCCTTTCCTAACATTTACATTGTTCTTCGGTACAGCTTGCCTTGATTATCGCCTTTACCTTTTCAGGGTCGATAGTCGGGAAGGATGTAAACGGAGAATATTTGATAACGGCTGAATCACGCATGAGCGGATACTGCTCGCAGTAGAGCTTGAAGCCGACACCATAGACGTCATTTCTTCTGAGAGCGATAGCTTCCTGCTGGCTTGCGTAATATGTTTCGCCTATCAGATAGAGATACTGAATTGCAGACCACATTGCCATGCCTTCGTAAACGATGAGGCGGGCAAGAGCTGTGCATTCAGGGCATCCCATACCATAAGTCTGGAGCACCTGCTTGTTATCCCAGTTGAGATACTGCCAGATGTGAGTCATTTCGTGAACCATTGTGTCTGTTGCGGCGAGGCGTGGGCTGCCGTTTTCAATGATAAGGCTGTACTTGCCCCATCTCTGCTGAGCGTAGCCTAAAACTCGGCCTGCAACGCCTGTAGATGGCTTGAAGATTGCGCCTGCGCCCTTGTTTACTGTGCGGGCATCGGCCATCGAAACCTTGATAGGCACTCTGTAACGGATGCCGTAGAAGGCTTCCATCATTTCGAGAGCCTGCCAGAACAGCTTGCGGAACTCTTCCACTGTGGAAATTGCACTTGCAGAACAGTCGTTGCAGCGTACTCTGCCGTCGTTGAGCACTTCATAGCTTACGCCCGAAAGTGGGAGTGAGCAGAAGTCACAATGGTTGACTGCATCGAGGTCCAGCTCATTCTTTGCAAGGACGTCTCTTGTTCTCGCCTTTGTAAGGGAGTTATCGCTCCAGCCGCGCACTCTGAGATACTGACGTACATCGTCGATTCTCAGGCGGTCGTCGATTTCCTCAAAGCCGAACTTGAGGTAACATTCCTTCTGATAGCGGCTCAATTCGATAGGCTTTATGCCTGCCGCCTGGAGCTGAGCTTCGATGAGAGTGTTGTCCACAGGGACATCGTCTTCATCGAAGATATCGTCTGTGCCGTCCACATGGATAAACTCAGGGTCGGCATCGTCAGAATCGACTTCTACAGGAGCTTCTTCGATGGCGACTACAGGGATTTCTGTATTTTCTTCCTCTGCTTCTTCTTCACCTTCGATTACTGTATCTGTTTCGCCCTTGTCCTCTGTCTTTTCGATGACAGGGTGATTTGTCTCTTCTTCTGCATCTTCTGTGCCTTCTTCGGAAGGAGCTTCTTCCTGAGGCTTTTCCTCTACTGGAGTTTCAGCAGGAACATCTGCAGGAGCTTCCTTTGGCTCTTCCTTTACAGGAGTGTTTTCAGGGTCAGCAGGGATATCAGGAGAATCAGGAAGCGGCTTTTCCTCTTCATCATCCTTCTTGCCGATAATGCGGCGGATGCGCTGGGCAAGACGACCGAAGAGCGAACGCTTCTTCTGTTCTTCCTTTTCGCGTACATAGTTGATGGACTCAGGGACAGGGTCCTTGGCTGCTGTTTCACGCATCTTGTCAAAGTGCCAGTCGAGGAAATCGGCTACAGTTTCCATAAGCTTCATAAGATTTCTTTCGACAGCTTCGATAAGACCAAGGTCGATGTCACTGTCTTCAACGATATAGATGTAATCGTCTTCGATACCGCCCGAAACAGGGTATACCATATAGTTGAGCATACCTTCGATATCGTCAGGGCGCTTTGCCATAACGGCGAGATATGGATGGCCGTCAGGGAATACGCTTCGGAATATTTCGGAAAGGAGAAGACAGATTGTAAATCTGATATTTTCGTTTGTTTCCGGCAGTTTAATGCGGAGAACAGTCTTGTTATGGTACTTTCTTGTGTAGTTCTCTGCGTTAGGGTCGCTTGCAAAGTCGATAAGTCGAGCCGAGCGCAGATCGTGGTTGTCCTTCATTTCCAGATAACCTGTTGTTGTAACATCAAAGTCATACTGGATGGAGGCGATTTCCACGTCCATAACATTGCGGATTGTAAGGATATTTCCTTCATGGTTTTCGTCGATATGATAATTTCTCACCTGACGGTAGTATTTTCTGCCGTCATAAAGGTCGGAAGCACGTCTTAAAACAACGCCACTCTGTGGAGAAACGTGCTTTGCCATATAATACTTGCCGTCATATGTGACGAACTGACCAGGAAGGATAATCTGTGTCACGTGGCTGAAAAGCTTTGCATCAATATAGCCCTGCTCCTGCTTTTCATCTTCAAGGATGAAGTAGGCATTCTTGAGGGATTCGGCAAAGTTTTCCTCGAAAGCTTCCTTGCTGATTGTATACTGACAGGTGGACATTGTTGTGAGTGCGTCCACTTCAGAGCGGATGCTCTGGACTGTGAATACAGAATTATCGGCAAAGGTATACTTTTTCAGCATCTTTGTAAGTGTTTCAAACGGATCGTCTGTTTCGATACCCACAAGGTGGAACTCCTCGATGATTTCAGCATCTGTAACAGGGCGGAGCGCCATGAGAAGAAGGAGCTTGATGAGGGTATTACGCTCGGTCTTTGCGTAGTCAGGCACGACAGACGGAATGGCATTAGGGTCTGCCATAAACATCTGACGGTTGCAGCGCATATAGTCACGGAGCAGATAGTTTTCCGAAAGAACATTTACAAAGGACTGATTTGTGCCGCGGGACAGGAAGGCACGTAAGGTGTTGAACATATTGCAGAATTCGTCTTCGGCGATGATGAACTGTTCCTTTGCCTTTTCTGTGCTCCACAGGCTTGGAACGAAGTTTATCTTTTCGTAAAGGCTCTTCTGCTGGGCAGGCTGGTTCATATATCGGCAGATTGTCGGATGATGCTGACCTGCCAGCCACTTGATATCACGGATAGGAGCCTTTGTTTCGCAGTACCACGAAACCTGAGGCACCTGATTTTTAACTGCGATGGCAGCAAGCTCAACGCCGTTGCCCAGATATTTTGTCTGCTTGTCGAAAAGGCTCTGGCGCATAAAGTCGCCGTCTGCATCCCACGACATACCTGTATAGATACATCTTGGCACAGGAGGAGCAACAACATTTGTAAACTCACTTCTGAGGAGATGGGACATTGTGTCCACGATGCCCTGAGCATTTCTGTCGCAGATGCAGTATACAGGCTTTACGCCCGAATGCTGCATTTCCTGAGCGATGATGGAAAGGCCGACCTGACCTGTATTTACGATGAGGGATGGCTCAATCATAAGGACAAAATCGGTTTCCTTAAAGAATTCGCGGTTGGCATTTACAACTGCGTTGTCGTAAATCTGAGGGAAGCTGATGACACCCACTTCACAGTCTGGCTCATTGCCATCAAGCAGCTCAACACGCCACAATGAACGCATATGGCTGTATTCGCTCAATGTTTCTGCAAGCCAGTTCTTCACATCTTCGCTGTTGTTCTTTCTGCCTGTGATGACAAGGCATTTTCTGCCCGAAAGCAGTGCATTTGTCAGCGGAAGTGTAACATAAAGGCTCATATCGCGGTAGAACGGATTTAAGAAAACCACGTTGCCACGCTTCATAAGCTGGAGAGTTGCCTGAACACAGTCGGTATCGGCTTCCATATAACGCTCATCGATTGTGAAGTATTCGGCGACAAGGCGGTCTGTTTTGTCTTCCGACTTGCTTAAATCTTCGATAAGGTCGGCAGGAGTCTTCTTTCCGCCGTATTCCATACCTGTATGAGCGGCAAGAAGTGGCTCAGGAAGGATTTTTTCCAGCACTTCACGCACCTTATAGTAATTGCTTACTCGTCTTGCGTCGGCATCTTCGCCTAAAATGCTGTGCTCCCATTCGCTCTTTGTCTGACCGTTTACGAAATTGAAAATTTCGTTGAGGACAACAAGGGCGCAGGCAGGGAAAACAACTGCCCAGAGGGCTGATTTTTCGCCGAGTTGCCACATAAGACCAAGATAGCCGCCGATTGCGATGACAGCGCCTGCAACAATCGCCTTGATGTACTTTTTGAAGCCGACCCATGTAGGCTTCAAGAACCATTCATCGTACTGTTCATCGTAGGCATAGAAGCCTGTCGATGTCATTTCGATAAGGTCGTTATTGCTCCATATTGATGTGAGGATAGGTGTTGCCGCAATCTTTACAAGGATGAATGCTCCGGCAATCGCCATATTGATGACAGCCACACTGGCATACTTCATCATATCGTCGTCGCTTTTCACGAAAGCCTTGTGCAGCTCTTCATGATAGCCATAGGCTACAATCATTGCCACAACTGCAAAAATGACTGCCACAACAGGAAGGGCGGCCTGTCTTGCACGTCTGCCCTTACCCACATTGATGACATTCTGAATTATTGTAAGCAGACCGAGCACGAGCATCGGAACAAATAATTTAGTTATCTCCATCGTCGTACAGCTCCTCTCTTACAATTTCAAGTTTTTCGACGAATTCAAACGGGGAGTAAATCTTAACGCCCGAATTATTCACCGAAATCTGATATGAATTACCCATTTCGAAGGTATACATACCACTTTTTGCAGGCGGAACAGAAGTATCCACCTGAACATTTTCGTCTAAATCCACATTATCAAGGTCGGCTCTGAGATGGTATGCATTACTCCATGTGCGGAGCTTTGCAAGTAGAATATTTATCGCCTTGATATGCTTGAACTTGACGGCATTTTTATCGTCCAGCTTGTGCTTTTTTCTGCCCGAAAGGTCAAGATAGGAATGACCTCTCGAATGGGATGCAATATCGCTCAGATATGTGGAATAATCGGATGCAGAAGCGATAAGGCGGGCAAAAGCCGACTTTATAAGGGTGTTATAGCGGTTCATCAGCATATCGAGCTGTGATTTCTGCCAGTAAAGTGCCAGGAAAGCGGCAAAAGCCACAATGAGAAACTCGGCAGCTATAACAAGGAGACCTGTGCCGACATTACCTTTGTCGCCGAAGAATGCCGGAATCTGACACATAAGAATGAGGGCAAAAACGATTCCGAGAACGCCGAGAGCCGGCTTCTGAGCCACTCTGCCTATAAGGAATCTGCGGACATCTTCTGCCGCTGCCTTCATCTTCTTATCTGCTGAAATCTTCACAGTCGGGAGATTGCCCTGCTCTGTGATAATCTGATGATAGATTTCATCAGTTTCTCTTGTCAGGTCTTCACGCTGATATTTGCTGAGAGCTGAAACCTCATCTTCTGTGAATACGCAGAGAGAGCGCATCTTATCGGCCGTCTGGTCGAGTGTGCGGTCTGCCTTGCGGACAGAATCGACGAGAGTCTTTTCAGCCTCTTTTCTGCGGTTATTCCACATTCCAAGGTCGGTATTTGCGCCCTTGCTCATAAGGTTGAAGCCTCGGTTTGAAACGCCGCAGTCGTCCATTTTCGGTGTTGTAATTGCGACAGGGATATCCATACGGTAATCAGGAAGGGTTTCTTCGTAAGCAACCTGACTTTCAATGTCCTTGCGGATTTCCTTTTCGATGAGATGGCGGGCAGATTTAAGTCTTACAGCCATATCAAGGAAATTACGCTTCATTGATTCCCTGTTGATTTTTGTATTTAATTTATATAATCTGTATGCTTGTAATGTACCTGAATCGGTGACGTTTGTAGCTAAAAGCAGCACAGACATCCAGAAGCCGAATTCATCGGCACTTCTCTGCACAGGGCCCTTCTTGTCAAAATCATAGACCAGGAAACGGCAGTTTGCAGGATAGTGATTTCTCTTCCAGAATTCCGAGGAATTGGATTCCTTGTGGGATGTCCAGATATTGCCTATATGGTCTTCCGGCTCATAGCCTGTACGAATAGTTATAAGAACGATGGAGGAAGGAAGATTGCCGTCAAACTCATACTTTTTGCACAGCTTCTTATATACTTCCTCCTGCTCCTTATCGACAACCGGACGGTATACGACACGAGGAGCCTTATGTTCTTCTATTATCTTTTCGCTGACAAACTTCATTTCAGGAGCAGGCACGCCGCCCAGCATATGGGTGAGGCGGATTAAAGGAATCTCGCTTTCCTTAACCTTCTCATCCATTTCCTTATTGAGGGCGAAATCGAACGGATTTCTCTCATCACGTTCAAAGCCTTTCATGGCCTGTTCGTCCTCAGCCATAACGATAATGGCGCGCCAGTCCTTCTTGTCGTTGGTAAGTTCAGAAAGCTCAGGAACTGCTGTTTCCAGCGTTGTGCCCGATTCAACCCATTTACAAACACCTATCCTGTTATTATTGAGCGCCTCTGTAAAAAGTGGCTGATATTTTGAAAAGGCCTCTGCCGTTTTCTTATTTTGAATAATTACAGAATACGTAGTGCTCACCACCTTTTTGTAAATTATCGGTTTTTACTTTCTCAGTTCAGCTGCCTTCTTGAGCACTGCTCTTGCTTCGTTCTTGAGACCGATGTCTTCAAGACCTTCTGCGATGATGGAGCATGTTCTGTCAAAGAGAGATTCTCTGTAGATGCCCGAACGGACTGCAGCTTCTGTTGCCACGTCATCAAGATACTTTTCAAAGTGTTCCATAATCATCTTGCCCATGATTTCAGGAAGCTCTCTGCCTGTGCAGAACTTTGTGAGATACTTCTTGATTTCGCTCAGCTCAACCTTGAGAATCTGAACAACATTTTCTTCATAGTAGATGTCAGGAGTTGCAGACTTCTTCATAAGCATTGGGATGGAGAAGATGGACTGAGCCGACTTCTTTTCTCTGCCGAGGCCAGGTTCCTGGATATAGAATGTATCGAGGAATGTGCAGAGGATGCCTTCGTCAACAGATCTGTTTTCATTGATATCGTCTGTTACGAGAGTATCGACCTTATCGAGAATCTTTGTTACGAGTTCAGGATAGATTGCGATTGCATCGAGCACTTCATAGAGCTTGTCACATTCTGTGCCGTTGGAAACTGTGAGAGTATTGTCTTCCATCTTGAGAGCATCGACCTTGAGCTTATATGTCTTATGGTCGAGAGAATCTTCAAAGAGGTCGATATACTTGCCGATGATGCCCCAGAAGAATGCTGCATTGATGTCGTATTCCTGTCTTGCCTGATTGTCATCGTCAAGGTCAGGCATCTTTGTGATGATGTGCCACCAGCGGTCGATATGTGGTGTGATTTCCTTGCTGCGGTGTGTTTCAGGATGGATACCTGCAACGAGTTCATAGTATGCCTTGAAATATTCACCGCTCTGACGGTTATATGTAAGGCTCTTGGAAGGAGGAGCAAACTTACTAAGGTCGTTTGCACGCAAGCCGTAGTAGGACTTATAGAACATGATCATGTTCTTATCGATATCTTCATCAGGAGCGCCGCCGAAGTTCATGAGTTCCTTGCGGATGAGCTGTGCGCGTGAAGATTCATCGCCCTTATCAGGAGCAAGACCCTTATTGAATGTGCAGGAGTTGATAGGGTCGCCGACTTCGCCAAGCGGGCTTTCGATGAATGGGCAGGCGAGATTCTTGATGTCTGTGATGACCTTGACAACATACTGTTCGATGAGTGTGGAGTCAACGAATTCTTCGTAGCCTTCTTCGTATACAGCTTCGTTTTCGAGAGCTGTGATGATATCGATGTCGATCTTTGTGCCGTAGGACTTCATTACAGAGTTTTCAAAGTAACCCATAATGCCTTCGTCAAAGAGATCGGAGAAATACTTGTTGTTGTTTGGCTTGTCCTTCTTTACAGCGTATTCGAGAACCTTGAAGTAGATTTCCTTGGAAAGTTCGGAATCGATGGAGATGGAGGAGCCTGTGTATGGCATTTTTTCGTAAATCTTATCGAGGCAGTTCTTGGATGCGCAGACATAACGAGCTGTTGTGCCCTTGGAGTTTGTGAACTTCTTGTAGATTTCATCGATGGACTTGTCAAGACCGTCAACCTTGAGGTCGAAGGACTTATAGAAGCCGTCAAATGCCTTGATGATCTTTTCAACATAGTCGATGCCCTGAGAGAGAGCGTAAGCCTGAGCGCACTGTACCTTGTACTTGCCGACGTTGTCGTAGTACTTTTTGAACTTGCGCTTCATTTCATCCTGTTCGCCTGTTGTGCTCTTTGTCAGCTTCTTGAAGAAGGAAATCTTTCTTTCAGCAAGGTCGGCTACAGTTTCGTCTTCGTCTGTGTTAGGGTCATTGAATGTAGTCTGTTCGAAGTTTTCAAAATACTTCTTGTTGTCGTCGCGTTCCTTTGTTGTTGCCGCATTCTGCTGCTTGAGGAGTTCGAGAATCTTGATGAGAAGATATCTCATTGCGTTTGGATGGAGGAACTTATTGTCTTCCGAAACGAGATGAGCTTCAAGCTTATATGGCTGGTCCTTGTTTACCTGACCATCCTTTGGAGCTCTGAACATGGAATATGCGATAGTCTGAGCTACTTCTGCAGAGTATGCATTTGCCATAAGGCGGTATCTTTCCATAGCTTCGTAAGCGCCTTCGTAAGCTTCCCAGTCGTTGCCGAGAGCGTTGATCTGTTCGATTGCATCGTCAGCTGCGCTCTTGAGGTCACTTGTACCTGCGTCAACGTCGGCCTTTACCTTTGACATAACAGCCGCAACATATTCCTTCCAGCGGTCGCCTGCTCTTGTTACGCCGTCAGCCTTATAACGTCCGCAGGAGCGGATGATTGCTCTTGCAAATGGATCTTCCTGCTTTGCCATAGATTCGATCTGGTTTGCGTAGAATTCATTTGCATCAGGATTCTGGATATTGATGCCTTCTTCACGGCTCTTGTCATTGTCCTGACAGATTTCCTTATAGGCATTATCGAATGTGAGCCACTGCTTGGAAACAGTCTGCTTTGCCCACTTGAGAGCGATGAAGCTCTTGATATCTGTGAATGGATAGATGAGCATGGAAGCGCCTGCGCCTGCATAACGGTTTCTGCCGCGTTCCTTTGCGAGCTTTCTGATAGTATTGTCTTCAGAGGAATTGGAGCGCTTGTTCATAGGACCGATGGACTGAGCATAGATACAGTTTGCTGCGTGGTCGAGATACTGATCGAAGGAATTGAGCTTGCTGCCTTCGGCATTCTGTGCATCAAAGAGGAAGCAGAAGTCGTATGGACGGACGTCATATTCTTCGTAGCCTGCCGAAGCTGCTCTTGGGAACTGCATTACAACAGAATTCTTGTATCTTTCATGGAGAGTATTATCGCCCTTCATAAGGAAGGCATCAAGTTCACGGAGGCAGGCATAGGCATTAGCCTTGAGGTTATTTCTTTCTGTCTGACCTTCGATTACTTCATAGAATACTTCAGGAAGAATGAAGAAGCCACGTGTGATATTTGCGCTCTGACGGAAGTGTGTTGTCAGATAGTTTCTGATATAGAGAGCAACAGGAAGGATGAGACCGGAGCCTGTACCACCTGCAAGGGAGCTGATTACAACAACGCGGAGAGCCTGTTCAGCCTTGTCTTCTTCAACCTTGTAAAGGCTCTGGATAGCCTGATGGAGAGGTTCCATCTTGCCTGCGCGGATTACAGTTTCAAGAGCGAGACGGGAGATGGAGCGGACCTGACCTGCGCCTTCTGTAAGTGTCTTACCGTTGAGGATGGCATTTACAGGGAACCAGCTGTCACGGGCGTGAGTATCCTTGTTGAGATATTCGCCAACAGTCTGCTTTGTGGATGTCTGGATTGTCTTGATGAATGGGTTGCGTTCTTCGATACCGCGAAGATCGTTGATGTCAGTATCAAATACTGCACAAGCGATGTTCTTGCGCTGTTCAGGTGTTACCATTGCCGAAACACGTTCGACGATTTTACAGCCTGTACCGCCGAGACCGACTAATAATGTAGGTGCGTTCATACTATATATACCTCCGAAATTATTTTTTACAGCACGATAGAGTTTTTAATAAAATGAATTGTACAAGTGCATGAATTGAAATCTGTGATTTCATGAATTGCACCTTTCGGTGCATTAAAGGAAATTCGATTTATGGAGCGAAGGGAGAATTTATGGCGAAGCCAATTCATGACAACGAAGATGTCAAATCATTTAAAGTAAGCGGCATCTAACCATTCGGCTCCGCCAAATAGGAACAGGTGTACAAACGTACATATCTTTTTTTTATTTGTTGCGGTTGAATGCTTTGCATAGTATTTCTTGTTTTATAAACGGATATGCTAATAAAAAAGTACTAATAAGGAGAGCGCGATGAGTAATCAGTTAGCAAACGAGACAAGCCCATATCTTTTGCAACATGCAGAGAATCCTGTGAACTGGTATCCTTGGTGCGAGGAAGCGTTTACGCAGGCGAAGCTGCAAAATAAACCGATTTTTTTGAGTATCGGTTATAGTACGTGCCATTGGTGTCATGTTATGGCACATGAAAGCTTTGAGAATGATGAAACTGCAGAAATCCTGAATAAACATTTTATTTCGATAAAGGTAGATCGGGAGGAACGACCTGATATTGACAGTGTATATATGTCTGTGTGTCAAGCTTTTACCGGTAGTGGGGGATGGCCTATGAGCATATTTATGACGTGGGATAAAAAGCCGTTTTTTGCAGGCACGTATTTTCCTCCTCATTCACGGTATGGTATCCCGAGCTTTTTACAGCTTCTAAGTAATATAGCAAAGCAATGGGATTTAAACAGAGAAAAACTTTTAGTGCCGGCAGAAGAAATTATTGAATATCTAAAAAATACAGACGGTGTACAAAAACGACAACCCGATAACGATTTGATTCAACGTGCAGTGCAAATTTTTGAGAATACCTTTGACAGTTCTTATGGTGGGTTTGGTGAAGCTCCCAAATTTCCAACAAAG
>JAZUBN010000147.1:0-28741 GCA_045638565.1 Oscillospiraceae bacterium
ACCCCCGAAGGAGTGCTTTTGAAAATAATATTATAGAATAAATTTGCATTTATAATCAATATTTCTGGTGGCTCTCCTGTGCAAGGGGAGCTGGCAACCGATAGGCTGACTGAGGGGTTGTTTAAAGCCGGATGCATACAATCCCTCCACCGCTGATGCGGTCCCCCTCCCTTTACACAAGGGAGGCTATTGATGATTTGTAACAATTATTGAAAACGAAATTATACTCGTTCCATTACGCCCTTCTTCATAACATAGTGGGTCATATCACTGTTTATGAATGAAAGGTCGTGTGTGCTGATGAGAATAGCCTTGCCGTTTTTAGCCTGATTATGGAAGTAATCGAGGATAATTTTTGTGTTTTCTTCGTCGAGGTCACTTGTAGGCTCGTCGGCTACGATGAGCTTAGGATCGTGAACGAATGCGCGTGCAATAGCGACACGTCTGCGTTCACCGCCCGAAAGATTTGCAGGGTAGTCGTTTGCCATATTTTCAAGGCCGAACTGACGGAGAATCTCAAGAGCCTTGTCCTTGAGGTTGACAGACTTAGCGGAAAGCTGATGAGGCAGGCAGATGTTTTCAAGAACTGTGAAGTTGGAAAGCAGGCTGTCGCCCTGAAGCACATAGCTGATGTCTGCTGCTCTGCGAGCCGCCCATTTCTGAGCGCTGTCCTTTGAAATGTCCTGACCGTCAAAGATGATTTCGCCCGAATCAGGCTTTGTGATGCCGCATATCATATGGAAGAATGTACTCTTGCCGCAGCCGGAAGGACCTGTCAGCACGCAGAAATCACCTGCGTTTATTTCGAAGTCCACTTCGTGAACTGCGTCAAAGTCATTCTGCTGACGGGAAAATGTCTTTGTGAGCTGTTTTACCTTAAGCATTACAATTCCTCCCCTTTGATAAGTGTGTCAAGATTTGTGCGGCTGACCTTATATGCCGAATAAAGGGAAGCCAGAACAGAAACGATAAGTGCGATGCCGAGGCACTTTGCGCCAAGCAGCATAAGATATGTAAAGTCTGTGTTGAGTCTTGGAAGTTCAAGCATAACCATAAGTGTGCCCTTGAAGATAATGAGGAGCACAGCCGAAACAGCGCAGCCGATAAGACCGCCTGTAAGGCCGATAAGGAAGCCTTCGCCGATTACAATCTGGGAAAGCTTGCTGTTTGATGCGCCGAGAGAGGAGAGAATACCGAATTCCTTTGTTCTTTCATTGATTGTGATTGTGAAAATGCAGAGGAGAGCGGCAACAACAAGGACGAAAATGAGAGCGATAAGCACGGAGGAATAGCCCTTCATGCTTTCGGAGGAATCCATAGCTTCGCTCATGATTGTGCTTGTTGTGTAGGCAGAAACAGGGGATTCCTTGTCAAGCTTGAAGTTGATATTGCGGGCAACATCCTTCTTGTCGATGCCTTCTTCGATTCTGATCATAACTGTCGAAGCAAGTTCATCTGTGATTGGCTCTTCGCGGAATGTTTCATACCATTTGTCACTGCTCATGATTTCCTGAGCTGTTTCATATGTCATAAATACGCAGGTATCGTAGTTTGTGTCTGTCTTTTCAAGATGCGCCACAACAGGGAAAAGTTCATTGAAAAGCAAAATGCCGTCGCCGCCTTCAGCGTCAGCTGTGATGAGAGAGCCTGCGATAACTTCGCCCTTCTTTGGCGCAGGAATGTTTTCGTTTTCCAGCCAGGAAGAAATGATGAAGTCTGTCTCAGGGTCATAAGCCACAAGCTGAACAGGAGCCGAGCAGCAGGCAGCTTCGAGAGTTTCCATATAAAGCTGAGGGGAAGCCTGCTTTACACCTTCGACGGCTGTGATGTTTTCAACCCACTTTTTATCGAATGTGAAGTCACAAAGCTCGCCGAGGAAGAGGGAATCTGCCATTTCGCGTTCAAATTCCTTAGGCACAACGATAACATCAGCGCCCATTCGGTTTGTTGTCTTTTCGATCATACTTTCCATACTGTCAACAAGGACAGAGCTGAGGAAAAGGGCGGCTGCAAGCATGAAAACAAAGAAAATCATGCACCATGTACGAACAGGTCTGCGGCCGAGATTTTTGAGTGCAATAGTCTGGGTAATCATTTTTTTATTCCTTTGATAATTGATAATTATATAAAACACAACATGGGTATCTCTTTTTTAAACAAGAGATACCCTGAAATCGTGTTATTTACTTGTTTTTGCCGATAAGACCGATGCCCTGCATAACGATGCCGACAACAGAAAGGGCGTGTGTCACAGGGAATGTGAGAATCTTGCAAGCCATATCAGGCTTCTGGCATCCGCCGATAATGACTGTTGGGATGAGAATTGCGAAAACGAAAAGAGCGAGAGCAACGAAACCAAGCATCTTCTTTGTTTCCTTTTCCTTTGCCATAAGCTGAAGAAGAGCGATGATGGCAACAACTGCGCCTACAACGATGAGGGCCTTGCAGCTCCAGAAGCACTTCATGAACTTTTCAGTTGTTGGGCATGGCTTGAAGATAAACTGTGGACCAACAGAAATAAGAAGGCCGACGATAAGTGTACCAATAGCTGTGATTTTTTGTTTCATAATTTTTCCTCCATATATATTTATAATAATGAAACACAAGGATTTGGGCGGGCATTCCCAATAGGGTTTACCGGAAATGCCCTTTATTGAGAGAAAACCGTATGTTTTAAGTTAAGGCATGATTATTTCAAAACTGCCGTAGTTTGTGATGTCGTGTTCGATGCGCAAATCGTCGGTTATTTCAATGCTTTCAAGCACGCCACGGTATGTAACACCGTTCGTATCGATAAGGGTAACGACGAATTCATATGTGTCGCCGGCGCGGAGTGGGCGCTCTGTATCATCCATTTCGTAGTTGAAATTGCACATTTCAACGGCATTGAAGTAGGGCCTCGATTCAAGCATATCAAAAGCAAGGGTTGTTTCACCGTTTTCGATAAACTCAAGAGTGAGAGATTTTATCTGGGATTTTGCCGATTTGGTTTCGTCGTAAAGCTTTGTGCTTACAAAAACCGAAACCGAGCCGCCAAGAGTAAAACTGTCGCTTCCATCGGTGTGGGACGAGCTGATAGAGCCGTGTCCGTCGACTTCGAGAAGATGAAGGCTGAGTAATGAACGGATTTCGTCAAGCTTTTCCTGCACAGTTGTGCCGCCGCTTATAATGCAGGCGGAAACCTGAATATTGTCGCTGAGAGGAGCTGTCACAGATGCAGAGGCTGTGCCTTTTTCGTAAATGCCCTCTACATTCAGTTTTTCTCCCTGGGATTCCACGATGAAAAATATATCGTCACCGTTGTTCCAGACTCTTGGAGAAGCCGAAATATCAAGAACCACCGTGCGGTCGGAAAAACTCATATTGCGGTAATTGATATTGTAATCGGCCACCATGCCGTATTCCTGCTTCAATGTATCGGAAATCTCCTGACGGATGGAATAAATCTGATGATTTATATCTGTACGCATACTGGAAATGCCCGACATATCGCTCTGCAGGATTTTAAGGTTGTCCTCAAGAGCGTGCAGTTCTTTGTTGTGATGGACCAGATAGAAGAAAAGGGCTGTGACAGCAATAAGCGCAAGAGCGATACGCACAATGGAACGCTTCTTTTTGCTGTTTTTCAGCATGGAATCTATCTGCATAAGATGGTCCTGCAGAAGCTCTTCATATTTTTCATCGGAAACCTGTATTTCAACAGGTGCCTCGGCAGGTGTTTCGTCCTTCGGGGCAGCCTCTTCCTTTTCGCCTGTGAGAAGCTCGGAAAGGGAGACATTGAAAATCTTTGAGAGAGCCACTATCTTGTCGATGTCAGGGGTGCTTACCCCAGATTCCCATTTGGAGACAGCCTGACGGGAAATGCCAAGCTGGGATGCAAGAGCCTCCTGCGATAAACCCGCCTTCTTGCGAAGCTCCTGTATTTTAAGATGTATATTCATAAAATTGACCTTTCGTAAGGTGAGGCGTATGTTGTCTGCCTGTCTGACGATGGTTTTATTTTAGCGAAAATCAGATTAAAATGCCACCAACTTAACCTTGAAATCTGTCAACCAATGGTTGCAACCGGCAAAAAACAGCATATCTTTGGTCATTGTAGCACGGAAAAAGGGGGTGTTCAACAATATATTACGAAAACCTATAAAGATGGATTCACTTTATAGAAAAAAGCCATTTCGTATGAAATGACTTTTTCTGGCATCCCCGATGCGATTCGAACGCACGGCCTTCAGAGTCGGAGTCTGACGCTCTATCCAGCTGACCTACGGAGACATATGTTAAACTGTAGGGGCGAGCATTGCTAGTCCGAAAAATCGTAGGGACCGACGTCCTCGGCGGTCCGTCAGGTTAAATGAAAAATGAAAAGTTAATAGTGAAAAATTGCGGTGTGACGTTGTCACATTGGATATGTTTTCTCCCCCCGTCACTACGTGACACCCCCCTCGTCAGAGGGAGGCAAGGGGTGCGTAGGGGACGGCATTTATGACGTACTGAGCCTTCCCCTCGAGGGGAAGGGGGACCGCTTGCGGTGGATGAGGTGTTTGAAATCTGTTTTATAGAGTAAAGTCTTGATTAAATTGTAATCTCCCTTTGTTTTTTTAGGGTTTACCTGATTACGCATAATACAATTCATCTTCTCAATATATAATAACAAAATTTTTTGTTAATGTAAAGAAAAAAACATTGGTTTTTCTGCAATAGTGTGATATAATTAAATATAGTACAATGAAAGTCCTGTGCGCATAAGCATCCGGGATGAGCTATACATATAATAATATAACGACACAATCAAAAGAGGTGCGCTATGGACAATAAAAGGCTCGAAATACTGACAAGTGATGATTTCAATTACATAATCGCTCACGAAAAGCGTCCGTTTGTTATGTTCTATATGGCAAAATGGGATGAAAACAGCAAAAATATGACTTGGGGACTTGAAAATATCGGTCATCAGTATTATGATAATGTAAAGGTGTACGGAGTCGACATCGATGCTTCGCCGCTGTGCGCTGCTAAACACAACATAATCAGCATTCCGTGCATCACTCTCCATATCGGCGGCGTGGAAAAGACACGCGCTGTCGGATATAAGACAGAGGAAGAAGTGCTGGAAATCCTCAGAAAGCATGAGGTGATATAGATTGGGAAAGATTTTCAAAAAATCCCTGATGGGCTTCAGCAAGGAGCAGGTTATTGCATATATCGATAATCTCGTCGATAAGCAGAAGGCCGCCCTTGAGGAAGAAAAGGAAAAATATACTCAGCTTCAGGAAGAAAATGAAAAGCTTGCAAATGAGCGTGACAATGCTCTTGAGCTTGCCAGAGAGGAGCTGCAGAGCGAAATCGATGGCCTGAACGGCGAAATTGATGCTCTTAAGGGCGAAAAGGATGAGCTTTTTATTCAGCTTGAAGAGCTGAAAAATGAAAATGCAAGTTTTACAGCTTCCAATGAAAAGCTGGTGAAAGATAAAAATGAGCTTTTCGAAAGCATCAAATCGATAAAAGCTCAGCTTAACGATTATATAGTTAAGGAGCAGGCCGGAAAGGAAAAGCTTGAAGAGCTTGAAAATGAAAACAAGATTCTGGCTATTGCTCTCCAGAAGGCAAAGAGCGTAAGCACAATCGATATCAGCACATATCAGGCTGAAATCGAAAAGCTCAGGCTCCAGAATGCCCGTCTTGAAGCTCAGCTTAAGATGAAGGTGGCCCAGCCTGTCATCATTCCTGAAAAGAAGAAGGAAGAGGACACAGAGGAAGTCTGGGAAAGCTTAAAGGACAAGATAAACGGTCTTGCCACAGATTTCAACAGCCTTGCCGATTCTGTAAAGGCAGAAGAGGTCAGAGGTACAGAAAGTAAAAAAATATCAATTAAAGATATATTAGAAAGAGTAAAAAGAATAGGAGAAAAGATCTAATGGCTATCAAGATAAACACAGCTGATATCAAGGAAGCAGCAAAGACTCTCAAGGCAGGCGACGCTATCGAGCTCACAGGTACAATCTATACATCCCGTGACGCAGCTCACAAGCGCATTATGGCAGCTCTTGACAAGGGCGAAGAAACTCCATACCCAATCGATGGTTCCATCATCTACTATGCAGGTCCAACAGAAGCAAAGCCTGGCGAAGTTGTCGGCTCCTGCGGCCCTACAACATCCAGCCGTATGGATCCATTCTCCCCACGTCTTCTCGACCTCGGTCTCGGCGCAATGATCGGTAAGGGCGAAAGAAATCAGGCTACTGTTGATGCTATCATCAGAAACGGCTCTGTATATTTCTGCGCTATCGGCGGTGCAGCGGCTGTTGTTGCTGAAGCAGTTAAGGAACTTGAAGTTGTAGCATATCACGATCTCGGCTGTGAATCTGTAAAGAAGTTCACAATCAAGGATATGCCTCTTATCTGCGCTATCGACTGCCACGGCGGCAACATCTTCAGAGATGGCAAGGCAAAGTACAAGAAGGAAATCGTAAAATAAGATAAACTATAAAGGACGGTACATCTGTGCCGTCCTTTTGTTTGTTTAATCACGCAATGTAGGGCGGATATTATCCGCTGATAAATTAAAAAGCCTTCCCCTTGATTCACACCCCAAACAGCAGGCTGTTCGGGGACCCCGTTTGGAAGGGGAACCGCTTGCGGTGGATGAGGTGTAGCCCGACGGGCGTTTAACAAATCTGTCGAAGACACCACATCGTTCGCTTGTGGACATATCGCTTTTGAGAAACAAAAAGAAAGGAAAAAACAATGTCTTACATAAAAATCATATGCGGCAAGCTCTATGACGGTATTCTTGACGAGCTTCAGCTTAATAAGGAAATCCTCATCAACGGCAAGTATATCGAAAAAGTCGGCGAAAATCTCGAAACCCCTGAAAATTGCAAGGTGATCGACCTTTCACACCTTACAGTCACACCTGGCATGATAGATGCCCATGTCCACGCAAGCTATTTCGACTGGCGCGAAATCGATAAGGACGCTATCTTCTATTCGGATGGTATGCGTGCTCTTGCGGCGGCTGAGTGTGCAAGAAAGGCTCTTGCAGGCGGCTTTACAACAATCCGTCACATCGGCTGGTTCAGAGAGGACTATTCTCTTGATGTCAAGCGCGCCATCGACATGGGCTATATCGAAGGCTCCCGTATGATTGCCGCCCCTCACTTTATCTGTGCGCCAGGCTCTCACGGCGACTCCACACAGAAAATCGCCACAAATCCTGCCCTTTCCCGTTTCCTCGAAACCCAGTATCCTACAATGGGCAGCGGCGCTGAATTTTTCCGTGATGCCGTCCGTCACGAAGTGAAAATCGGCGCAGATTATATCAAAATTATGGCGACAGGCGGATTCTTCACACCTAATGACTCCCCTGAGGACAAGCAGCTTTCCGATGATGAACTTCGTGCCATCATCGATACAGCCCACTCCCTCCACACAACAGTAACTGCCCACGCATATACAACAGATCTTTGCACAACCCTTGCAAATATGGGTATCGACGGCATCGAGCACGCTTCGCTCATCAATGAGGAAACTGCCCGCCTCCTCGAAGAAAAGGATGTCTATGTTGTGCCTACATTCTGCCCTTATGATGAAATCGTCCTTCTCGACGAAGAAAAATTGGCTCAGAAATCCCCTGAGTTCCAGAAAAAGCTCCGTTATTACAGAGAAAATCTCGTAAACAGCCGTGAAATCCTTAAAAACAGCAAGATTCGTCTCGGCTATGGCACAGACCTTGTTGTAGGCTATCAGAATTACGAGTGCGGCCGCGAATATTCCGCATGGCTCCGTAACGGTATGGACCCATTCCGCACACTCAAGGCGGCAACGGCGGTAAATGCGCAGATTATGGGACTTGACGATAAGATAGGCACTATTGAAGCAGGCAAATATGCCGATATTGCAGGCTGGAAGCGTGATTTGCTTTGCGATGACAAGGCTCTCCTCGATTGCGGCTTTGTTATGAAGGAAGGCAAGGAAAGCATCCCTCACTCCATCATCGATGACTACGCAGACGAAAAATAAATCCTCATACAACAAAAAGCACTCCATACGGAGTGCTTTTTGTTGTACAGTCATAATGCAATCCGGTCACAAAATGTGAAAATCATCGGTGAATGTTAAAAAACAGTCACAGAAAAAAGTCACAAAATGTAAAAATACACTTGATTTAACCTGAAATCTGTGATACAATGTGACTAATCAGAAAACTTGTGACCAAAAATGGAGGCCCTATGGCTGAAATAAGAAGACAACCTATCAGAATAAATATGCTCGGTGCATTTTCCATGGAGTATCAGGGAAATGTGCTTACAGACGAAAAAAGCCGTACAAAACAGGTGTGGCTTTTGCTCAAATACCTGCTTGCAAACCGTCATCGTGAAGTGACAACGGAAGAGCTGGTGGATATTCTCTGGGAAGAAGGCATTGATAATCCTTCCAATGCTCTCAAGAATCTCGTATACCGTCTGCGTGGTCTGCTCGATACCGTGGGCAGGGGTGAAAACGGCGAATATATTATAAATAAGCGTGGCGTCTGCCGCTGGAATGATGAAATCGAATGCGTTATCGATACAGAAGTGCTTGAAATGGCGTACAGATTTGCAGAAACTCATCCGACAGCAGAAAACTACCATGATGTAATCTCTGTCTATAACGGTGATTTCCTTGCTTCTTTCAGCTATGAAAAGTGGGTAGTGCCTCTCGCTGTAAAGTATAAGAATATTTTCTTTGACAGCGTGGAAAAGTGCTGTGAAATACTGCGCAGAGACGGCAGATTTGAAGAAATCGCGCTTATCGCAACAAAGGCGGCAAAAATAGACCCGTTCAATGAAAATGCACATATTATGAAGATGCGCGCTCTTTTTGCCATGGACAAAAAGAAGGAAGCGATGGAGTATTACGAATACGTCAACGAGCTTTTCTACAGTGAACTGGGAGTTATTCCTTCCGAGGAGCTTCGCGCCATCTATAACGAGATCGTCAAGGGTGTAAAGGCCATCGAAGCCGATATCAACAATATCAAGGAAGACCTTAAGGAAAAGTCGGGCGAAGACGGTATCAGAGGCGCATTTTTCTGCGAGTATGAAGTATTTAAGAATGTATACCGCAGAGAAGCACGAATGATGGAAAGAAGCGGACAGTCTATCTTTGTAGCTCTCTTTACAGTGTCGTCTGTTTCGGGCGGAAGCCTTTCGCACGATAAAAATGAGCAGATGATGGACATTCTCAAAGATGTGCTTATCGGCTGTTTAAGACGAGGCGATGTGGTTGCACGCTATAGCCCTTCCCAGTATATCGTAATGCTGCCAACGGTCACATATGAAAACAGTGATATCATAATAAAGCGTGTACGCAAGGCCTTTGGCGAAATGTATAAGGGCAGCGTTGTGACACTTGAATGTAAGGTCACGCCGATCGAGCCTGTAATTTAAGGCGGTGGCGTTATGATTTTCAAAAGACCACAGTACACAAGCGCCGCTGTGCGTGCGATATTCTGCCTTGACAGTATGGAAAACTTTGATTATAAGGGCAGACTTTATATCGGCACAGATAAAATCGGATATGCGGTTTCGGGCATAAATGATTTTGTAAATATGCTTGAAAATGTTTTTGATTATTGCGATTTTCCGCAGGCATCCCATGAAAACCGTAGCTTTTACGGTATAAAACCTAAGAATAATGAAAAGAGGATGGCATATATGGAAGAAAAGAAGATAGATTCCCAGCTCGATCCAAAGGGCGACAAGGCAACATTTATCGTGCAGGTGCAGTTCCGTCAGAATGCCACATGGCAGGGTACTGTGCAGTGGGTTGAAAAGGGCGTCACACAGCGTTTCAGAAGTGAGCTTGAGCTTATGAAGCTTATGAGCGAAGCGGCAGAAACTGATGAAATGGCCGAATGGTAGGACAATATAAATTAATAATTCACCACCCGTTATGCGGGTGGTTTTTTTATGCTCTTTTTTCGTGTACTCGGCAACGAAAAATAATAAAAGTCACAAAATAATAATTTATAGCATTTTATATTGACATTCTGTGACCGTAGTGCTATAATGTAGTCACATAATATAAAATAATAGGTAAAATGCGTCCATTTGTGTGACTAACTTGAAAATATATGAAAAAGAACCAAAAGAAGATGCTGAGTAATCTGCTTATAACGGCAGGCATTGTTTCGATAATCTGCTTCATCTGGATAAATTGTTCAGGCAGAGTTTATCAGCAGATTTACAGCTTTTATTATGAAAATATAGCCGATGAGGAAACAGCGGACGATGACTTCCTCTCGTATGATATGCTGCCGGAAGCTTTGCGCATTGGCATTACACTTGCTCAGACAGATGCCGATCCGGGACTTGCACGTGAAGAAACTTACATAGAAGAATCGGCAGAACAGACAACCGAGGCTGTTACCGAAGCCACAACGGCGGCCATCGAGGCAAAGGTGAAGGAAAAGAAGCCGACAGCGGTATTCGACAGCATAAAATATGTGGATTATTCGGACAGAAGCGGATATCAGAGCTATGATATGGGGCTTGTGGTAAAGCGAATGGGGGTAAAATCCCGTATTATCAATGGCACAGATCTGGCAAGTCTGAAAAAAGCGCCCGGTCTTTATGAAAACTCACAGCTTCCCGATGCGGGACACGGCAATGTGATAATCGCTGCCCACCGTGATGTCTACGGTGCCTGGTTTTATAACATTGATAAGGTGCGCGAAGGCGACAAACTGAAGATTTATTTTGAAGATAAAATCTATATTTACGACTATAAAGATACAAATGTTGTGGAAAAAAATGACTGGAGCCTTCTGAAAGAAGGAGATGAGCAGATGCTCATTCTGACATCCTGTCATCCTAAGGGTACAAGCGAAAAACGTATTATCGTACGGGCAGTCTTAGGCGAAATACAGCAGAGATAAGAAAGGAAGATGATTATGAAAAGAACACTGGCACTTATTCTTGCGCTGACAATGATTTTTGTCACAGGCATCAGCGCGGCATCCGCCGTTAAAAAATCCAATGGCGCAACCATCGATACATCCACAGTCAAGGACGGCTATTTCGTAGCAAACTATACCGGCGGTACAGACAAGCGTATCAAGGTTATGGTGGAAAAGGATGGCGGAAAATATACTTACGACCTTAAAAACAACGGCGAAAACGAAGTCTACCCACTTCAGATGGGCGACGGCAAATATAAGCTCCGTGTGCTCCGCAATATTTCGGGCACAAAGTACAGCACTGTAAACACAGTAAATGTGGATGTAAAGCTTGAAAATCCACATTCTCCATTTCTCCACAGCAGCCAGTATGTAAATTACACAGAAAACTCAAATGTGGTAAAGAAGGCGCAGGAAATTACAAAGAACATCGAAAAGGAAATCGATAAGGTGGATGCAATTTACGGCTATGTTGTAAATGCCATGAAGTACGATACACAGAAGGCAAAAACTGTACAGAGCGGTTATCTTCCGAATGTAGATATGGTGGTTGCGGCACAGAAGGGTATCTGCTTTGACTACGCAGCGGTTATGGCGGCTATGACACGCTCCATCGGTATTCCTACAAAGCTTGTGACAGGCTATGTCGCTCCTAACAACGGCTATCACGCTTGGAATGAAGTCTATATCAAGGATACAGGCTGGGTAAAGACAGGCAAGATTTATTTTGACGGTACAAAGTGGACAACAATGGACCCTACATTCACATCTTCCGGTAACAACAGTGATTCCATCGCAAAGTTCATCGGCAACGGCAAGAATTACAGCATCAAATACGTTTATTAATTGAGGAAAATATGAAAAAATCCACAATGCTCACAGAAGAGGAAATCTCCCTTTTCTGCCTGCAGACAGCCTACCTTCTTAAAGCGGGTGTTCCGCTTTATGACGGAATGGATGCAGGCATGGGCGACATCAGAAACAAAAGAGTAAGCGAAGTATTCAAGGCGGTCAGCCGCAGTGTTATGGAATATAACACACTTGAAAAAAGCCTCCGCGATACAAATTCCTTCCCTGAATATGTCTGCAGTATGGTGGGACTTGGCGAAGCATCAGGACGTCTTGAAGAGGTCTTTATGTCGCTCTCATCATACTACGACAAGGAAAAACGCATAAGAAACAGCCTCAAGCAGGCGGTGACATATCCGATGGCGCTTTTCGTTATCATGTCGCTGGTGGTGGCAGTTCTCATTTTTAAGATATTGCCTATGTTTGAAAGTATATTCAATCAGCTTGGCGGCAGCGTTTCTGAAACAGCAGCAATGATGATGAAATTCGGCAGGACAGCAGGCATAATCGCCCTTGCAGTTATGATTCTCATTGGCACGGCGCTCATCTTTGTTATGATTTACGGTAAAAAGGAAGAAGGAAAGGCAAAGCTGGAAAAGCTTGCTGCAAAGCTTCCTGTGCTTTATGGCATTACATCACGAAGTGCGGCAGTGCGATTTGCATCATCCATGTCTCTCGGACTTTCGTCGGGGCTCGGTCTTGATGAATCGATGGATATGGCGGCAAAGGTTATGGAAAACGACATTGTAAGAGAAAGAATCAACAGCGTGAGAGACGAGCTGACAAGCGGTATCGGTTTTGGTGCGCTTCTCGAAAAGATGGAAATCTTCCCTGCGATGTTCTCGCGTATGGCGGGGATAGGAATGAAGACAGGCAATCTTGATGAAACTATGAAACGCCTTTCGGGCATCTATGCAGACGAGCTTGAAGACAGCGTCGGTAATCTCATCGCAGCGGTCGAGCCTGTGCTTGTGGGCATTATTGCTCTTATCGTCGGTATGATACTGGTTTCTGTCCTTCTTCCTCTGACGGGCATTATGGCATCAATAGGTTAAAAAATGAACAGAAAAACCATTGTTATTGCGGTTATCCTCATAGCCGCAGTTATGATTATGATACAATCGGCAGATGAAAATCTGGATGGTGAAAGGCTTTTACAGCTGGAAAATGCCATACACAGGGCGGCGGTTTCCTGCTATGCCATCGAAGGCTTCTATCCGGCTGACGTGGATTATCTTGTGGAAAACTACGGTCTTATGATAGATGAAAGCAAGTATACAGTATTTTATGATGCCTTTGCATCAAATATTCTTCCTGAAATAACGGTGCTTCCAAATGAATAGAAAAGGCCATTCGCAGGGCGTGTTTATTATCGCCCTCTATCTTATATTTGCAGTGTTCACGCTGTCGCTGACAGCCGTCTCGGCAGTAGTTTATGAAAACATAACATCCGGTATGGAGGAAAATCACTCTGTACGAACAGCTCTCTCCTATATTTCCACAAAAATGCGTCAGGCTGATGATGTCAGCATAAATGAAGGCATTCTGGAAATAGCTGAGGACGACTGCGTAAGCCGTATTTATTTCCATGACGGATATATCACAGAGCATTACGGCGAAGCGGATATGGAGTTTGAAGCCGATTACGGCGAAGGGCTCATCCCCGCCGATTCCCTTGAAATAACAGAGCAAAATGGCTCAATATATATGGAAATCGGCATAAATAATGCAGTTTATCCATTGATTTTCTCACAAAAATAGCAGGTGACATTATGAAATCAAGAGAAAGGGCAGTTTCGCCCCTTCTGGAAATGATAATATCAATATTGATTCTTGCCTTTGCAGGAGTGGTGTCTGTCAGCATCTTCCTTTCGGCGCGCTACACACAGATAATGTCCTTTGATAAGACAAATGCCATGTATAAAGTGCAGAATGCAATCGAAATGACAAAAACGGATAAGAATGCCGATAAATCGACATATTTCGATAAAAACTGGCAGGAATGTGACGAAAATGAAGCGGTTTTCGCCCTCAGCGTTACAACTGAGGAAAAGGAAAATCTGCTTTCCGGCAATGCTGAATGCCGTAAAATTGAAAAATATCCATTTATAAAAGAGGGCAGCGAAATGCTGTGCTCAATAGATTTTACTTTGAGGATTTCATGATGAAAAAAATCGGTATTCCAATAGGAGCAGCGCTGCTCTTCACGATTTTCACAGTGATCATGCTTTCATCATTATCGGCTCTTGCAATATCCAGTGCCAGAGCAGACCTTGCGCTGACAGAAAGAGCACTCTCTGCCATGGAGGAATATTATTTCCTCGACAGCGCGGCACAGCAAAAGCTTGATGAAATTGAAAATGAAACAAAGGAAGGTGAAAGCGTAAACTTTGCCATTGAAGGAGAGCACAGTACTCTCGATATAGCGGCGGTAATGAAAAACAGCCGCCTTGAAATCACACAATATCGTCAGATTCCGATTACAGAAGGGGAATATGGCGGAACAATCCTTGAATTATGGGACGGAAATTAATATGAATCTGGAAACGATACTCAAAGACGCAATAGCAAAAAATGCATCGGATATCTTCCTTGTGGCAGGCTATCCTGTCGGATATAAAATCGACGGAAGCCTTATCAGACAGCAGGATGATATCTTAAAGCCTGAACACACACTTGAATATGTAAAAGGCATATATGCTCTGGCAAACAGAGGGGATATGGAGCGCCATATAGAAGAAGGCGACGATGATTTTTCCTTCTCTCTTCCGGGTGAAGGCCGTTTCAGAGTCAATATGTATAAACAGCGCGGCTCGCTTGCCGTTATTATGCGTGTTGTACACTTCAATCTTCCCGATTACAGAAAGCTTGGCATTCCTGAATCGGTTATGTCCCTTGGTGAAAAGAAGGGTGGTCTTGTTCTTGTGACAGGTCCTGCAGGCTCGGGCAAAAGCACAACTCTCGCCTGCCTCATCGACCGTATCAATAAGACACGTGAAGGTCATATTATGACACTTGAAGACCCTATCGAATTCCTCCACCGCCACAACAGATGCATCGTCAGCCAGCGTGAAATTTCCATCGATACAAAGGACTATGTGACAGGGCTCAAGTCGGCTCTCCGTCAGTCGCCTGACGTTATCTTTATCGGCGAAATGCGTGACGCAGAAACAATAAATATCGCTATTACAGCGGCAGAAACAGGACATCTTGTTCTGTCTACATTACATACATTGGGTGCGGCAAATGCCATCGACAGAATTATCGATGCATTCCCTCCAAATCAGCAGAATCAGGTGCGTGTTCAGCTTTCAATGGTATTGCAGGCTGTCGTCTCACAGCAGCTTGTACCTGCAAAGGATGGAGGCAGAGTGCCTGCCTTTGAGGTCATGACGGCGACAAATGCGGTACGCAACCTGATAAGAGAATCCAAAATGCACCAGCTTGAATCAATTATGCATTCAGGACTGGCACAGGGCATGAAAACAATGGACGCAAGCCTTATGGAGCTCTATCGTCAGAGCAAAATCACACGTGAATCAGCCCTGACACACTCCTTCAATTTCGATGCAATGGCACGAATGGTAGGATAAGATATAACCTTCGCGCATTTTTGCGCAAGTTTATATATAAGACAATTTAATATTTTGATTTTAGCAGAAATCTTCAAAAATGCGCATATATGCGCCTGAAATGGTTAAATATTGTTTTAAAATATTTAAAAAATACAAAAAAGAAAGGGGAAAACACATGAAGATCAAGCTGAAAAGAATGACCAGCCTGATGCTTGCAGTTCTTATGGTGTGCGGTATGTTTCCAATGCCGTCGTTTGCTGCGGAAGGTGCAGATCTGACACCTCCATCGGTGATTTACGACCGGACCGGAAAAGTAAGAGAAACCAATGATAAGAATGAACAGCTCAGTGACGGTCAGGTGATTCTCACCAAAGAAGCGGAAGCTACAAGTGTTCCTAATCAGTACAAAATCACACTTACTGTACGCGGCAAAGGCGCCAAGGCGGAATCTCCGGGCGCGGACATCGTCCTCGTAATGGACAAGAGCGGCAGTATGAAAGCAGAAGGTATGGCTGCACTGAAAAAAGCGGCCGAAGCCTTTATTGACATCGTACTGGCAGACGGCAAATCCAATCGCGTATCTCTTGTAGAGTATAACTATGATGCTACAACGGCAACAAAGTTCTATAGTTATACAGAGAAAGCAACAGCCAAGAATAAGATTCCAAACAGCTGCACAGGTGGTACAAACACACAGGATGGTTTGTATCAGGCAAGAATCAAGCTTGCTGAAAGTGACGCTAAAAATAAGTTTGTAGTTCTTATTTCTGACGGTATGCCTTCTTACAATGCTATCCCAATTATCAATGCTCAGTGGAGTGGGGAACGCTCAGACTGGAAAAATGATGATTATGCGGATGGTAACAGTGGTAACCTTAATTGGTACACACCAGAATGGGATTGGGGAGAAAACTGGAGCCGAATAGACTCATCTAAGGCTATGACGGCTATAATAGGATATGATTATTCTATGCGTTCTGGTGACGGCAATGAGGATAGTTATAAGGGTTACGCACTTGGCGTTCTTAAGGACGACAAAACAAAGACTCTTATTTACACTGAGGATGATATCACAATTAACAGCAGTGATGCGGCTATCTATGAAGCAGGTCTTATCAAAGATACAGGTGCTGAAATATACACAGTAGCCTACATCACAAGTGATGCTTCAAATAGTGCTAAGAAAACACTCAATAGAATTGCATCGGATAAAGTTGGCAAGACTTATACTTACACAACAAGTGACAACCTCGAAAATGTATTTAAGTCTATCGGTGAATCCATCAACGAGTCTATCTCCGGCGGCGTAACTGACCCAATGGGCTCCTTTATCGACATCGGTACAGCCACAAAGGTTACAGGTGAAGTTAAGAACAAGGGTAACTTCAAGGTTTCCAACGGTACTGTCAGATTCGAAGGCGACACATTCACATGGGCTCCAAACGTAGGTGAAACAGCATCCACACTTTCCTATATCGTTGAGCTTGACGTTGAAGCAGAAGGCTTTATTCAGAATAAGGTTTATGACACTAACGGCAGAACCACTATGGAATATTCCATCGGCGATGCAAAGCGCACAGGTGAGTTTAATGTTCCATCCGTAAAGGGCACATACAGCCAGATTTACAGAATCGGTTATCGTGTCAACGAAAACAACCAGTACATCGATGAAAACGGCAATGTTGTTGATAAGGAAAAAGCAGCTATCTTCGCAAAGGAAGCAGTCGGCAATCCTCATGCCGAGGGCAGAAACCAGTGGAAGCCTGGCAGAAATGCAGTTGTAAACGCATTTGACGGCGGCAAGAATTATGAGTTGGTATCTAAAAACGCTGAAAGCTTCACAACAGACGGCGCAAGCGACTATGTTGCAGAGTTCAACTATGTAGTAAAGCAGTATGATTATACTGTAAAATACTATGTTGACGGCGAATACCAGAGCGAATGGGACGAAAATGGTAAGGCGATTTATAACGCAGTTATCGAAACTTATGAAAATAAGTGTCCAACAGGCTATAAGCTTGAAAAGACAGAAAATCTCCCGCTCACAATCAAAGACGGCGAAAACGTCATCAAGATTTACTATGTAAAGGATAACTTCAGTTACACAGTAAATTATTACATGGATTCCAAGGAAAACGAACCTTTCAAGACAGAGGGAGAAAATGCTCAGTTCGGCACAAAGATTCCTTATAATGTAGCGGAAAATGTTCCTGAAGGATATAAAACTGATGCGGCTGTGGAAAATGCCAATGGCACAGTTACAGAAAATCCTGAAAATAACATTGTAAATATCATCTACACAAAGCGTGATGATCTCTCCTACATTGTAAACTATCTTGAACAGGGCACAAATGCAGTCCTCGCGGCTCAGAAGGTAGTTGCAAACCAGGAATTCGGTAAAGAAGTAACAGAAGAAGCTATCGATATCACAGGTTATAATAAGATTGCTCCAACAGAGCAGACTATTACAATCAAGGTGACAGACAACGTTATCAATTTCTATTACACAAAGCGCGCAGACCTCTCCTACACAGTAAACTATCTCGAACAGGGCACAAATGCAGTCCTCGCAGATCCAAAGGTAGTTACAAACCAGGAATTCGGCAAAGAAGTAACAGAAACTGCTATCGAAATCAATGGTTACAACAAGGTAGACCCAACTTCGGCATCTATCATTCTCGATAAGGAAAATCAGGTCATCAATTTCTACTACACAAAGAAAACAGACCTTTCCTACATCGTAAAGTATCTTGAAGTCGGCTCAGAAAAGGAACTTCATGATTCCAAGACAGATAATAACCAGACATTCGGCGATGAAGTTACAGAAAATGCTGTCGCTATCACAGGTTACGAGCTGCAGAGTGAAGGAAGCAAGACTATCAAAATCACAACAGGCGTAAATGAAATTATTTTCTGGTATGCAAAGAAGTCCGACCTTGCTTATGTTGTAAACTACTATGAAGAGGGCACAACAACTTCCGTTGCTCCTTCAAAGACAGTTGACAAGCAGACATTTGGTGCAAGTGTAACAGAAAACGCCATCGATGTTGAAGGCTATGTAAAGGTAGCTCCAACAACAGCGACAATTACAATCGCTGAAACAGGCAATGTTATCAACTTCTATTACAACAAGAGAACAGACCTTTCCTACGAAGTAAATTACCTCGAAAAGGATACAAATGTTGTTCTTGCAGCTCAGAAGGTAGTTGATAAGCAGACATTCGGCGCAGTTGTAACAGAAAATGCTATCGAAATCGCAGGTTATGATAAGGTCGCTCCAACAAGCGCAACTATCACAATCATTGACGGCGAAAACGTAATCAACTTCTACTATAACAAGAGAACAGACCTTCAGTATACAGTAAGATACCTTGAAAAGGGCACAGAAATCGAACTTCACGATGAAAAGGCAGTTACAGGCAAGACATATATGTCCGAAGTAACAGAAGATGCCGTTATCATCGATGGTTATGTGGTAGATGGCGCAACAAGCCAGACTGTCACACTCGATGCTGACAACAAGGTTATCACATTCTGGTATAACAAGAGAAATGACCTCGGCTATACTGTAAAGTATCTTGAAAAGGATACAAATAAGGTGCTTGCAGATAACAAGGTAGTCGGCGGCAAGACTCTCGGCGAAGTTATTACTGAAGAAGCTATCGAAATTACAGGCTATAACAAGGTTGAGCCAACAACAGGTACAGTTACAATCACAACCGGTTTGAATGAGATTATTTTCTGGTATGAAGCAAGAACAGATCTTTCCTACGAAGTAAATTACCTCGAAAAGGATACAAATGAAGTTCTCGCAGCTCAGAAGACAGCTGATGGTCAGACATTCGGCGAAGAAGTAACAGAAAATGCTATCGAAATCGCAGGTTATGATAAGGTTGCTCCAACAGAGCAGACTATTACAATCAAGGTTGAAGGCAATGTAATCAACTTCTATTACACAAAGCGTACAGACCTTACTTACACAGTAAACTACTACGAAGAAAACACAACAACTAAGGTTGCTGAATCCAAGGTAGTTACAGGCCAGACATACAAGGCAACTGTAAACGAATCTGCTATCGATGTAACAGGCTACAGCAAGGTAGAGCCAACTTCGGCTTCTATCACAATCGAGCTTGAAGGCAATGTTATCAACTTCTACTATAACAAAAATTCCTATCCTTACATTGTAAATTACTATAAGGATTCTGCTGAAGAAGGCAACTTCCTCGGCACAGATGACGGTGCATCCAAGCTTTACGGCACACAGCTTGATGAAGCTATGGTAACAGCAGACCTCGGCGAAGGCTGGCTCAATGCACTCCGTCCTGAAGGTTACCTCGAAACAACAGTTATCGAAGGCGAATATCCTGTAATCGATGTTGAAAACAACGTTATCAATGTGGTTTACAGAAGAAACGACAATCTCCAGTACACAGTAAAGTACTATAAGGATGCTGTTGTTGACGAAAATCTCCTCGGCACAGACGTAACAGAAGGCGTTACATTGGGCGACATGGTCTTTGCAGACAATGGTCCTGTCCCAATGGCAATGATTTCCCTCTATACATTTGAAGTGTTCAAGTATCTCCCTGCAGGCTATGCAGAAGAAGCTTACATCGAAAACGCTCCTCTCACAGTAGGCGCAAATGTAAATGAAAACCTTATCATTGTAGTCTATAAGGCACGCGAAAAAGCATCCCTCACAATCAACAAGACGGTAGCCGACATTGAAAACGAAACAGCAGGCACAACATTCTTCTTCAAGGTTACATCCGATAAGCTTGAAAGCCCAATGTATGTAAGCGCAGTTATCGAAGAAATTGACGGCGTAAAGACAATCGCTCCTGTGGTTATCGAAAATCTCGAATGGGGCAAGTACACAGTAACAGAAGTCATTTACAATGACGGTGCATACATCGAAGACCTTACACGCTTTGACTATACAGTCAGCGGTACAGGCGATGTTCACGTAGGCGGCGAAAATATCGAAGCTAATATCGATATCATCAACACACGTCGTGAAGGTGGCTCCCTTGTTATCAGCAAGGTTGCAAGCGGCGCATTCAATCCTGATACTGTATACGAATTCGCTCTTTATCTCTCCCATATGAGATATAACGAAGTAACAGAAGGCAAAATCGAAGAAGCAACTGCTCTTCTCGAAACTCTCAAGGCGGCTCTTCTCGAAGCAGAAACACTCCGCGATACAAAGAAGGCTGAATACGATGCTATCATGGCAGAAGTAGTCAACGCAGAAGCAAACCTCGCTCTTGCAAAGGCTCCTATCGAAAAGGCAACTCTCGAGCTTGAACTTGCAAAGGCAGAAAAGCTTACAGCGGAAGAAATGCTTAAAGTTATGCAGGATCAGCTTGATGAAGCACAGGCAAAGGAAGCTCCTGCAGAAGTTCCTGCGGCAGATGAACCAGCTGAAATCGTTGAAGAACCAACAGCTCCGGTAGCTCCAACAGCACCAACAGCTCCAACAGCTTCTGTAGCACCTGTTGAACCAACAAACCCAGGCGAATTCACAGAAACAGCTCCAAATCCTCCATCCCAGCCAACTGTTGAAGAAGGCGCAGATGAAGAAACAATAGCAAATGCTCTTGCAGATTATGAAGCAGCTTATGCAGCATACGAAACAGCTCTTGCAGAATTCGAAAATGCAAAGTCAGCTCACGAAGCTCTCGTTGCTCAGTATGAAGCTGAAATGGCAGAATATACTGCATACGATGCACAGGCTGCAGGAGAAGCATATCAGGCGGCTCTTGCTGAATATGAAACAGCGATGACAGAATACAATGCCCTCAATGATGCATATGTCCTCGAACTCGCTGAATATGAAACAGCAAAGGCAGCATTTGATGCATACACAGAACAGCTTGAAGCTTTCGAAGCATACACAGCATATCTTGCAGAGCTTGAAGCTTTCACACTTCTCCAGGAAGAAACAATTCCACAGCTTACAGAACAGATTGCTGAAATGACAGCAGCTCTTGAAGCAAAAACTGAAGCTGTAGCAGATGCAGAAACAGCTCTTGAAACAGCTGAGGCAGAAAGCGCTGAAGTTATCGCAGCAGCTGAACTTGCTCTCGAAAATGCAAAGACTCTCGCATCCGAAAACGGCTCCGAAGAAGCTCTTGCAGCTCTCGAAACAGCAGAAAAGGCAGTTGTCGATGCTCAGAATGCAGTTACAGAAGCAGAAGAAGCACTCAGACATCTTATGTCTGCAAACGACCCAACAAAGAGAAGCGCAGATGAAGTCATCCTCGTTGATAACGAAATGCTGACACCAATCGTTGAAAACGATATCACAGTCGGCTATACATTCACGCTCAAGTCGGGTGAAAGCCTCATCCTCACAGACCTTCCTGCAGATGCAGTCTACGAAGTTATCGAAATCGATAATGGCGGCGCTGATGAAACATATATCGGCGAAGTTATGACAAACGAAGAAAGCGGTCTCATCGATACAGAAAACGGCTCTGTAGTTGCATTTACAAACGTATTCATTCCGGACAAGACTATCACAGTCACAAAGTCCTATGAAGGTAATGTTTATAACGGCACAGTTGTTATCGATATTTTCCGCGTAACAGAAGAGGGCGATGAACTCGTTGATACAGTACGTATCGCAGGCAACGGCTCTGCAACTGTAATCGTTGAAGACTTTGGCGAATACAAGGCTGTCGAAAGAGATGTTGAAAACTACATCCCATCTTACGGTGAAAATGCAGTTCTCACAGAGGACAACATCAATGGCACACTCACAGTGACAAATACTTACGACCCACCATACGTTCCACCATATAATCCTCCTGCAGAAGACAATTACTACAAGGTAACTGTTATCTATATCAATGAGGAAACAGGTGAAGAACTCATCGGCCGTTACACAACAGGCTCCATCCTCGAAGGCTCTGAATATGATGTAACAGGCGAAACAATGGTTGAAATCGAAGGTTTTGAACAGACAGGCGTTGAAGGCGAAACAAGCGGCATTCTCAATGGTGACGTAACTGTTATCGTTTACTACGTACCGGCTGAAGAAATCATCGAAGAAGAAGTTCCACTGGCTCCTCCTGCTGAAGAAGAAATCATCGAAGAGGATATTCCTCTCATCGATCTTCCAAAGACAGGCGGCGTAAGCGGTCTCGGCTTCTGCATGGTCGGCATTGCAGCTCTCGCAGCAGGCATTATGCTCAAGTGTAAGGAAGAAGACGAAGAATAATCGTCATCAGATAAAAATACCACCCGAAAGGGTGGTATTTTTAAATTTTCCGCAACTTTTTATTGAAATTTACATTTTATATATAGTATAATTATAATATGAAAATTTCCCCTCGAGGAGGTAATGCCTATGAAAAAGTTAAAGATGCCAACGAGCTACACCACCCTTTTTGCGATAATAGCTCTCGTGGCGGCGCTTACATGGATTGTCCCTGCAGGTCAATATGAATACGTCGACCCTGAGGCAGAAAAGCTTCAGCCGATAGCCGGCACATACACAGCTGCCGAAAAGAATCCGCAGGGAATCTGGGATGTGCTCATCGCGCCTGTGCAAGGCTTTATGGAGGCCATCGATATTTCTACATATATTCTCGTTATGGGCGGCTATATCGCTGTCGTAATGTCGTCGGGCGCTATTGATGTGGGTATCAAGTCGGTAATCCGTAAGCTTTCGGGCAAGGAGCATCTGCTCATTCCTGTGCTTATGTGCCTTTTCGCCCTGGGCGGCACCACATTCGGTATGTGGGAAGAAACTATGGTATTTTACCTTATTTTAATCCCTGTTTTCATCGCAATGGGCTATGACTCTGTTGTCGGTGTCTATGTCGTTGCCCTCGGTGCAGGTCTCGGCACACTCGGCTCGACAGTAAACCCATTCGCAACAGGCATCGCTTCCGGCTTTGCCGATATTTCCATCGGTGACGGTCTTGTTCTCCGCCTTATCATTCTTGTTATAGCTGTTGCTCTCGGCAGTATGTTCGTTATGAATTACGCCAAAAAGGTCAAAGCCGACCCTAAAAAGTCCATCGTATATGACCAGAAGGCGGAAAATGAAAAGCATTTTATGGCATATTCCTCCAATGTGAGCGAAAATGCCGCACTTACAAAACAGCAGAAGCTTATCCTTGCAATTTTTGCTCTCTCTTTTGTCATTATGGTCCTCGGCATCGTGCCTTGGTCGGGCAAATTCGGTATCACAATCTTTGAAGACATCCACGCTTTCCTTACAGAAATGCCTGTTATCGGTCAGATTTTAGGACATATGGTGCCTCTCGGCGACTGGTGGTTTGCAGAACTTTCAATGCTCTTCCTCACCTGCGCTATCATCACAGGCATCATCATCGGCAAGGGCGAACAGCACTTCTTTGATACATTCGTTTCGGGCGCGAAGGACCTTTTCTCTGTCGTTCTCATCATCGGTATCTCCCGCGGCATCACAGTCGTAATGAATGCAGGCGGCATGACAGCATCTGTGCTCCATATGGGCGAAGTGCTGCTCAGCGGCATTTCCGACGTGGCTTATGCGATTTTTACATTCATTTTCTATATTCCGCTTTCATTCTTCGTGCCGTCGTCCAGCGGTCTTGCCACACTTTCAATGCCGATTATCGCCCCACTCTCCGACTTTGTCGGTGTCGGACGTGATATCGCAGTTACAGCATTCCAGTCGGCAAGCGGTCTTGTAAATCTTATCACACCGACAAGCGGCGTGCTTATGGGCGCTCTCACATTGGGCAGAATCCCATACGACAGATTTGTAAAGCACATCTGGAAATTCCTCCTCGTCCTCGGCATCGTAATCGCAGCCCTCCTTGCAGTGGCAGTAGTAATGTAAAATAATAAAAGACCTCCATAATGGAGGTCTTTTTCAATGCAATAAATTATTTCTTTGCCCATACTGTCGTCGGGTCAACGTGGCTGCCGTTTATCTTCACTTCAAAATGAAGATGGGCGCCGGTTGCCATGCCCGTCCTGCCGACTGTGGCGATAACATCACCCTGATTTACTCTCTGACCCTCATTTACAAGCACATCTTTCAGATGTGCATAGAGTATTTCAGCTGTGCCATTACTCAGCCTGATGTAATTGCCGTTTTCTTTATCAAAGCCCTGCTCGATGACCGTGCCTGCGACAGAAGCGAGTACATTTGTGCCTTCTTCATATACAAGGTCAATGGCTGGATGGCTTTCGGAATATGGTCGGGAAGTTATATTTTTGCGGTCGGCACTTTCGCAAGGATAGAGAATCAGATCAGGCTTGGTTTCGCCGCCAAGCGGAATATAATGAACGATAGGGAGTATGCTCTTTTTGACATATTCCACCATTTCATCGCTTAAAATACCGCCTTCGATGGTGTATGTAAGACCGTTTTCGCTCATAATAAAGTCGTCACTCTTGACAATTTCGCCTTCATTTGCCCTGATGCGAATTGTGAAAAGAGTGCCCTTGTCATTACCGAATACCACGCTGTCTTCATTTTCGGCAATGATGAAATCATTGTGAAGGGCAAGAGGCATTTCAAGAGAGAAGTTTTTCTCCTCATTCCATATGCCAACACCTGTAATAAGAGGGATTTTGTCGCTTTCGTCATATACTTCGGCATAAAAATCCTCGAAAAGCCCTACGGCACGCATCTTATTGAAGTAATCATAAGGCACATAGGTGGTGTTTCCCGAAAGCACAACAGGCTTTGCCATTATGATATTTTCCGTGCTGCCGTGGGAATAGCCGCCGATGTAGCCTGCAGATGAGCCTATCTGCACTCTGCCAACATATTTTTCGCCCTTGCCGTCAGGAGTGAGAAACTGAACAACACCCTTGAAATATGTGATGTCCTCATTCGGAATGTTTTCAAGGTTGAGCATCTCGCGTATCGGCAGATATACTGTGTTGTTTGCCACGAATGGCTTGTGCTCAAGGTCGATTTCTTTTCCGTGAAGAAAGACCTTGATGTTATCATTTTCACCGTCGCCTGCCAGCACACCGCTGACGAAAACCGAAGTGAATATCATTGCAAAGGCGCAGATAAGCGAGATAAATCTCATCTTTCTGCTTATATTTTTCTTGTTTTTTATCATTGCGAACCTCCGCTTGAGTATCTTGCCGTTTTCGCTCATCCCTGCGCCGAGAGCATAATTTTTCCCCGATGCAAGGCTGAGTATCGTCATCATATAAGCGGTCTCGCTCGCCCTGTCCATATCCCTTACTGCCTCCATATCGCAGGAAATCTCGCAGTATTCATCGCATTTTGCCGCGGCAAAATGGATGAGAGGATTGTACCAGTGGATACATTTTATAAACATCACCAGCCATTTCACGGCAACATCGCCTCGTCTGAAATGCACCATTTCGTGAGCGAGGATGTTGCTCAGCTTTATTTCGTCAAGCTGAGTGTCAGGCAGTACAAGAACAGGTCTTACAATGCCAATCAGCACAGGAGAAGGGCAGAAACTGCACTTTTTAACCCTGATTCTGCTGTTTATCGGCATATTTATATCGATTTCAAAGCATTTTCTCACCTTTGAAATCAATATCAGCCATCCTGCCAGACGTGAAATGAGCATAAGGACAAAACCTACCGCCCACAGATATGGCAGGTATTGTGTGATGTTTATGGTGTGTTTTTCCGGCTTTACAGGGATATTTTGCGGAGGAGCAACGCTTATGACTTCGCTTTGTGCCATCTGCGGAATATCAAGCACCACTTCCTGCGCCTGTGTGGATTTTTGAGGCAAATCGATGTGGATTTTCACAGGCAGAATGGTGATAATCAGCAGAATAAGCCACATATAGTAATGCCATTTGGGCGAAAAGTGCCTGTCGGTCAGCTTGTTTATTGCCGCAAAAACCAGTATAGCAATTGACCCGACAAGCGTGGGGATGAAAAGGTCGGTCATAATTTAGTCCTCCTTTTCGCTCAAAAATGCCATCAGCTCCCTGACGTCTTCCTCCGTAAGTGTTTCATTTCTGAAAAGCGAGACCGCAAGGTCTTTGACAGAGCCTTCATAAAGGCTTGTGATAAGGCTGCGTGTCTGGGCTGTGCGATATTCGCCTTTTGTGATAAGTGGGGAATAAAGGTAAGAATTGCCCTTCTTTTCGCAGTTTACAGCACCTTTTTCAACCAATCTGCCGAGAAAAGTGGAAATCGTTGTGCGTTTCCAGCCTTTGTCGGCAACAGAAGCATTGATGTCCGCCGTTGTGACAGGCTCAGGTCTGCTCCACAGAACTTTCATGATTTCAAGCTCTGCTTCGCCTATTGTAATATTTTTTGCCATCGGGAGGCCTCCTTTGGTCAATATAGCCGCACTTCTTCTGCGCACAAAGAAATGCGTCTACGTTTGTAGTCTACACTTATAGACTACAACAGTAGTCGTAATTTGTCAAGAGGATTTTGAAAAAATACAAAAATAAAAGGCTCTCCGTTCTGGAGAGCCTTTGGATATGCCGTTATTTTTTCAGCGCTTTTTTCAGGTTAGGATAAATCGAAACCATCGAGCCTGCAAGAATGAGCAGGATACCGATGAACATATTAAATGGAATTGGTTCGCCGAGAATCAAAAGGGCAAGCACAGGAGCGAGAGCCGGCTTGAAGAAGAATACCAGGGAAGTTTCCGCCGCCGAAGTCTTTTCCATAGAAAGGAAGTATGCGCAGAAGCCAAGACCTGTAACGCCGATGTATGCGTAAAGCATAATTGGTAGATTTGCAGGTGTGTAGCCTGCAAGGAATGGCACATTTGCAAACTTTTCAAGACCGATGCTTGTAAAAAGCTCTGCGATGGCAGGAATATTGCCAAGGGCAGAAACGATCATCATTTCAACAGCGCCGATGAGGAAGCCGAAGCAAGTCACGACTAAACCGCCGTACTTTTTGGTCTCTCTCTTGCCCAATACAGCGTAAAGGGAGAAGAAGAATGTGGCCAAAAGCACGAAAATAATGCCAAGAGCATCGAGCTGTGTGTTGAGCGGATTGATAATGATAAGAATACCGATAATGTCAAAAATCAGGCCCGCCACCTGGTTTTTCGAAATAGGCTCACGCAGAATGAGATAAGCGAGCAATGTTACGAAAACAGGGTTGCTGCTGAATGTTACAGCCACAACAGAGGACTGTATGCGTGAGATGGAAAGCTGATAGAATGTGCCGAAAAGGAAGATGCCGAAAAAGCCCAGCATTGCGAAATAAAGGAAGGAGGATTTGTCGATTTTAACGCCCTTCTCCTTGATTTTCTTCAGTGCCACAGGCAAAAGCACAAGTCCGCCTACAAAAAAGCGGGAAAATGTCATCTGAATAGGGTCAAACTGCCCCGAAACAAACTTGAGCGCGATCTCCATGGTGCTGAAAACCAGCGTGGCGAACGCGATATATAATGCGCCTTTTTTCATAAAATTACCTCTCTTTGTTTTGCATATACATTTATTATAATACAATGCGGAGGATATTTCAATAGCTTTTTAGGCGTACTTATTTATAGCCTTCCCATCAGAGGGAAGCAAAATATTCGGCAGTATAATTTTTGTAAAAAATTTCAAATTTGCTCTTTTATTTTTCTTTACTATGTGATATACTTATACTGTTTCTATATGTGCATTTTTATGTGCACAACAATTTGTCAAAAGAGAGGTATATAACCTATGTCTAATGGGGGTAAAAATGTCTCCGAGGCAGTAGTGGAAAAGAAGGGCGTTTCTGCCGTTGACTTTTTCTGTATCGGCTTCGGTGCTATCGTAGGTGTAGGCTGGGCTGTTTCCATCAACGGATGGATGACAAGCTGTGGCGGTCCTATTCCTGCTGCTTTGGGCTATCTTGCAGCTCTTATTCTTATGATTCCTGTAGCTCTCTGCTACTGTGAACTTGTTCCAATGCTTCCTGTCGCAGGCGGCGGTATGGCTTTCACATATCGCGCATTCAACGATGTGGTTGCAATTATAGATGGCTGGGCCACCTTCGGTGCCTTTGTTGCCATCATTCCTTGGGAAGCTATCCAGATCACTGACGTTTTAGGCTATCTCATCCCGAATATCAAGTCGGGCGAGCCGCTTTACAGCGTTATGGGCTCTGATATCTATCTCATTTCCATCATCCTCGGCGTATTCTTCTCGCTCATGCTCTTTGCTCTCAATATGCGTGGTCTTGAAGCTGCTGCCAAGGTGCAGAAGGTTCTCTGCTTCGTTCTCGTTGGCTCTGCTATCATCGGTGCTGTTGCTTCCCTTATCGGCGGCTCCATGGATAATCTCCAGCCAATGTACGACGTATCCAATCCTAACATTTACGGCGAAGGTCTTAAGAAGGTTTCCCACAGCGGCATGATCGGTGGTATTCTCTCCATCCTTGCTTCCGCTCCATTCTTCCTTGCCGGTTTAAGTCGGATCG
>JAZUBN010000148.1:0-10264 GCA_045638565.1 Oscillospiraceae bacterium
GCACAAATGATTTTGTGCAAAACTTATAAAAATATTATTATAACTTGACTATTTTTAATATGTATAGTATTATAATACTACTAAAACTTATTATGGAGGATCCAAAAATGATTTTGATTAAAAATGGTCTCATTAAGACAATGGTTGGTGAAGATATCGTAAACGGTCAGATTCTTATCGACGGTAAGAAGATCGTTGCAGTAGGTCAGGAAGTTAACGCTCCAGCAGACGTTGAAGTTATCGACGCAACAGGCTGCATCGTTACACCAGGTCTCATCGATGGTCACTGCCACGTTGGTATGATGGAAGAAGGTATCGGTTTCGAAGGTAACGACGTTAACGAAATCACAGACCCTATCACAGCTCAGCTCCGTGCTATCGACGCTATCAACCCAATGGACGAAGCATTCGCAAACGCAGTTGCAGCAGGTGTTACAACATCTGTTACAGGCCCTGGTTCTGCAAACGTAGTTGGCGGCACATTCCTCGCTATGAAGAATGTTGGTAAGCGTATCGACGATATGATCATCAAGAATCCTGTTGCTATGAAGTGCGCATTCGGCGAAAATCCAAAGCGTTGCTACAATGGCAAGGGCAGAAGCCCATCCACAAGAATGGCTACAGCTGCTACACTCAGAACTTTCCTTGCAAAGTCTCAGAGATATATGGAAGAACTCGAAGAAGCTGAAAAGAACGGCACAAAGAAGCCAGCATTTGACGCTCAGTTCGAAGCTATGCTCCCAGTTATGAGAAAGGAAATCCCTCTCAAGGCTCACGCACACCGCGCTGACGACATCTTCACATCTATCCGTATCGCTAAGGAATTCGGCCTCAAGATCACTCTTGACCACTGCACAGAAGGTCACCTCATCGTTGACGAACTCGTTGCTGAAGGTCTCCCAGCTCTCGTTGGTCCATCTTTCGGCTCCAAGAGCAAGTACGAACTTAAGGAAAAGTCCTTCAAGACACCTGGTATCCTCAACAAGGCTGGCATGCTCATCTGCATCATCACAGACGCTAACGTAATTCCACTCGAACAGCTCCCAATGTGTGCAGGTATGGCTGTTAAGGCTGGTATGGATGAACAGGAAGCTTGGAAGGCTATCACAATCAACCCAGCTAAGATCATCGGCATCGATGATACAGTAGGTTCTCTCGAAGTTGGTAAGGACGCTGACATCGCTATCTACTGCGGCAACCCACTTACAAACATCGACTACCAGACAAAGTACACACTTATCGACGGTAAGGTTGTTTACAAGGCATAATTAAATTGTACATACAAGAAAAACCTCCCGATTCCGGGAGGTTTTTCGATATATTTATGTAATATTTTCATTTGGAATCCGTCTTTATGGGTGAAAGGAGGAATAAGATGAACGACAATCTGATAATAGACCTGTATTTCGCCCGTGACAATAGTGCAATATCGGCAACGTCAGAAAAATATGGAACGTATCTCGCAAAGATTGCGGCCAATATCCTGTCAGATAAACAGGATGAGGAAGAGTGTCTTAATGATACATATCTTAAAATATGGAATACTATTCCGCCTTTGAGACCTTTGAGTCTGCAGGCTTATGCGGCAAAGATTATACGCAACCTTGCATTTGATAAATATCGTAAGAAAAATGCTGAAAAACGAGGCGGGAGTGATGTGCCGCTCATTCTTGATGAGCTTGGCGAAATTGTTTCGGGCAGAGAAACTCCTGAAACCGAGCTTGACAGAAAAGAACTTATAAAGGCAATATCTGATTTTCTTGATACGCTTAGAATAGAAAAGAAAGCATATTTTATATGCCGATACTGGCACGCTATGGCTGTTAAGGATATAGCTGAAAAGTATAGCAAAAGCGAAAACCATATCGCAGTCAGCCTTAACAGAACAAGAGCAAAACTCAAGGAATATCTTACAGAAAGGGGATTTTCAATATGAAAAAGGAAGATTTATTTGAAGCTATCGGAGAAATTGATGGCAATATTCCACAGGTTAAAAAATCAATGCCGACATGGCTAAAAATTACAGCAGTTGCCGCCTGCTGCGCTTTTGTGGTAGCAACTATAAGAATAGTCGACTCGTTCAATACTGTCGGCAGACCGACAACATTGACTACCAATGCTATGATAACGATGGGAGAAAAGCAAGAGCAGGGTGCTATAAATGATTTTACTGCAGGTGTCGGTGATAACAAAATCATCTATGAAGGCGCAATTGTAGGCTCAGAAGCAGCACAGCCAACAACAGAAGCCGAAACAAGCGATATTTTCCATCCATGGCCCGATGCAGAAAATGCCACAAAAAACAGCAGCGTCTATGGCGGCTGTTATTTGAATGAAGCGCAGAAACTTGTTGTTCTTCTTACAAAGGATACACCTGAAAACCGCAAAACTGTCTGTGCAGAACTCAAAGTGAATGAAGATGCCGTCACATTCAGAGAGGTGACATATTCCAAAGCATATCTTGATGCAATTCACGAAAAAATCACAGATGTTATGATGAATCGTGAGTTCGAAACCATCGTCACATCGGGCGTTATGGAAATGGATAACTTTGTAGAGGTCACATTGACAGAAAAAGATGATGAAGCAATAGAATTCCTCAACAGACTGGATAACACAGGTGCAATAAATATCGTCTATGGCGCTGTTATGACAACAGCAGAGCTGATAACAACAAAGTAAAATAAAAACCTGAGAGCATTGAAACTCTCAGGTTATTTTTATGCTTTTTTCAGTTTATCTTCGATAAACTCAATAGTCTTTTCGGCAAAGAATACCATCACAAATGCCATTACAATTCCGCCTAAAATATCTGTCGGATAATGTACGAACAGGTACATTCTGGTAAATCCCATAATTGCAGCAAAAACAAGGGCAAACGAACCATATACTTTATTGTGCCTGTAAAGTGCAAGCGCCGCTGCAAATGAAGAAAGGGTGTGTCCGGAAGGAAAGGAAAACTCGCCAGGATGGGGGATTATAATTGGCACATTGTAAAAATCACACGGACGTATTCGCGCCACCACATTTTTAAGTATCATATTGCCGAAAATAAGTCCCATAAGCATGGATACCCACATAAGAATACCCCATCTGCGGGTATTCTTATTGAGCACAAACAGGAAGCCTATGGCTATCCAGATAAGTCCTCCGTCGCCGAGGGAAGATATGAAACTCATTATATAGTCCATCAATGGAGAGGTGAGATTTTCTCTTATAAACATAAGAAAACTGTATTCCCAAGCCAAAAAACACCTGCTTTCTGTACTAATCAAGATATTTTGAATATATTTTATACATATGTACGGAGTTCTCGCGCTCTATCTGATAAGTCGCGTATGGTGTATGGTCGATAATATAGTCATCGGCTATATTATAAAGATACATTGTTTTACATTCTTCGCCATACCACATATCTATTTTAAGATAATTATATAATCCTTCGATTTCAGATACATCTTTTGGCATATAGAATGCAGTTTCCATACCAAGAACAGCAGAAAGAAAACTGTCGATTTCTGCAATGTCTGTGATTTCAACAACGCCAAGACTGGTCTGCTCGTTGACCTGCTCAAGAGTAAGCTTCGTGACACCTCTGCGCTCGCTGAGAGCACAGCCCCATTTGAAGGAAGAATCATCAGAATAAGGATCAATCTCACCCTCTGTATCGTAATAGCCATAGAAAAGCAGGAGAATACCATCATTCTGGCTGAGCAGATAATACATCTCACCGCCGTTTATAACTTTGGCTGCCGTAAGATTGTTTCTGCGAATCTGGGCGGCACTTGTTTTGTCATACCAGACAGAATCACTGAAATACCTGTCAAAGTTATCTTTCGTCAGCTCGAAAAACTCAAACTTGCCAAAGTTTGTTGCCGATTCGTTAAACTTGTCAAAAGAAAAGCTCATATCAGCGCCGAAGAAAAAGCGGTTGCCAAAATCTACAGAATCGCTGTTTTCATAAAGCTTATACTGAGGCACAAAGCTGTTGCCGAATGGGAAAGGCACGTCAAGATTATATGTATCACGCCAACGGAGATAGTTGCCGTCAAAATAATATTCCATCTTCCACTTTTTCTGAACATATCCATCGGCATTAAAATATGTGAGAATACTGCAGTAATCATCCTCACCTGCATGGAGCGGATTGAAAGAAAAACCACTGTTATACCAGTAATGTAGCTGGTAATATGAGCCGTCTTTCATCTTAATAATGACAACATCATCGGAATCGGAAACAGTGCCCTCATAAAAGCCTGAGTAAAATCTACCTTTATCATTATTGTTTATGGTGAAAATCAAGGCGTTGGCAGCATTTTCAGAAACTTTCATTTCATCAAAATATACTCCTTCAACGTGATCGGCATCAATTACTTCACGTGGATTAAGTATGCATATAACAGCAACAATAATAACGATAATTACAGTAAATATTGTAACTTTTTTCTTGTTGTTTTTCAAGGATAAAATATTTTTTATGCGCATTTTGGTGTTGCCTTCACCGAATGCAAGCGGGGAGGCTGTGAAAATGTTTTGTTTAACGGCAAAATTAAGAAGCGACTGTGAGTAATCGGCTTCTATGTTTCCGCCATGTACGCTAAGCACTGTTTCGTCGCAGGCCATTTCGATATCCTGAACAAGAAGTTTCCACATAAGCCACACAAGAGGATTGAACCAATGAATCGTGACAGCAATAAAACCTATTATTTTTGTTATGTGGTCAAGCCTTTTTATATGAGTCTGTTCGTGGAGAAGGATATATTCATATTCAGATTGATCGAGAAAATGTGGAAGGTATATTTTAGGTTTAATTATACCCATAACAAATGGAGTATCTATATTATTTGCGATATAGATATTCCCGCTATAATGCAGAGCTCCACTTACCTTACTGCTGAGAGCACGCAGAGATATAAAACTGTATAATGCTATAACTGCCATACCCAGAGGCCATAAACAGCCTAAAAGAAGTTCCCAGACCTGATTATGATATGCCGGAGCGATATACATATTAGGTCTGTATATCTGAATAGGAATAGTGTCTATTCCACCGTTGACGATATCTCCAACAGCAGTATATGCTGCTTTCATAGCATATGGTAAAGTTACATCTTCGGCATAAGAAGGTGCAGAATAAGAAAACATTCCGTCAAATTGAGCAGGGATAAGGCTAAGGGTACTTTCGATGGAAAATGGACATATAAGCTTGAAAATAACAACGATCCACAAGACTACAATCAGCTTTTTGGGTGCTTTTTTCAATAAGAAACGGAATAAAAGCACGAAGAGTATGGCAATAGAGCCCATAAGGCTCATATCGAGCACTTTATAAAATACACTCATCATATTATTTCACCCGACTTTCATCAATAAGCTTCTGCAGCTCGTCAATTTCCTCGTCAGTAAGTTTTTTTCTGGATGAAAATGCTGCAATAAATGCAGGCAGGGAACCGTGAAACAGTTCACCTACAAAACTTGTGCTTTGCATTGCGTAATAATCGTCCTTTGAAATAAGAGAGGAAACTTTGCCGTTCTCATTTACAAAAATACCTCTTTCGCAAAGCTTTTTCAGAACAGTATATGTGGTGGATTTTTTCCAGTTGAGCTGTTCTTCGCATATCTTTACAAGTTCGCCCGATGAGAGAGGCTCATTTGTCCATATTATATCGGCAAACTTTGATTCTATAGTTCCTAATTTAGCATCAGTCATATTTACACCTCCTCGGTCTATAGGTTATCGACTTTATTTTAGTCTACAATGAATAGACCAAAATGTCAATACTTTTCACAAAAAAAGTGGAAGCAACATAAGATATTTTTGAGGAGGTGAATTGAAATGAGCAATGATATTGTTGTATGTCAGAATATATTTATGAAATACCAGTCGGCAGATGGGGAAACCGAAGCTATAAAAGATATATCGTTCAGTGTAAAACCAACGGAGTTTGTCAGCATTATCGGACCTTCAGGATGCGGAAAATCCACTCTTCTGTCAATAATAGCAGGACTTATAAAACCGACGAGAGGAAAAGTATTTATCAATGGGACGGATATAACCGAAAACAAGGTGAATATCGGATATATGCCACAGAAAGACAGTCTTTTGCCATTTCGTACTATAAGGCAGAATGTGTTCCTCGGACTTGAAATACAAGGGAAAAAGACAAAGGAAAATACAGAATATGGAGAGATGCTGCTCAGAACTTATGGACTTGGTGATTTTATTAACAAATATCCATCACAGCTCTCGGGCGGAATGCGGCAGCGTGTGGCACTTATCCGTACATTGGTGACACGGCCGGAAATCCTTTTGCTTGATGAAGCATTTTCTGCGCTTGATTATCAGACCCGGCTTGCAGTTTCGGATGATATATATTCTATAATCAAGAAGGAGGGCAAGACGGCATTGATGGTGACGCACGATATTTCTGAGGCGGTAAGTATGTCCGAAAGAATAATTGTGCTGACAAATCGTCCTGCTGAAATAAAAAATATACATGAACCTCAGTTTAATGAGGAGTACGATGTGCCACTTAAAAGGCGTAATCACGATGCGTTTAGGGAATATTTCAATAAGGTCTGGAGGGATATTGATGTTCATATTTAAGACCGGAAAGGATACCGTATCGTCAGAAAGGGCCGACTGGCTGAAGGTCAAAAAACGAACCGATAATCTTGTGATGATAACAAAAACAGGCATTCTTGCAGTTTTTCTGGTATTGTGGGAAGTGTGCGCCAATATGGGTATTATTGACAGTTTCATAATGTCATCGCCAAGCCGCATATGGAATGTTATCGTGGACTTATACACAAGCGGTGAATTGTTTATGCATATTGGCGTTACAACATACGAGGCTGTGATGGGCTTTCTTTTGGGAACAATACTTGGTACAGTCATAGCTGCGCTGCTGTGGCTTTCGCCGTTTTTATGCCGGGTTCTTGAGCCGTATCTTGTAGTGCTTGGAAGTCTGCCCAAAATCGCATTGGGACCTATATTTATCGTATGGATAGGCGCTGGTACAAAGGCTATTATAGTTATTACAATCACTATTTCACTCATAGTAACAATTATGGAAGTGCTTAACGGTTTTATGTCGACAGATGAGGATAAAATCAAACTTGTACGCACATTTGGAGGTAATAAATATCACATTTTCACCAAAGTTGTATTGCCATCCAATTTTCGCACTATTATTTCCTCGCTGAAAATCAGTGTAAGTATGTCGTGGGTGGGAGTAATAGTGGGTGAGTTTCTCGTTTCGAGAGCAGGGCTCGGGTATCTGATCGTATACGGCAGTCAGGTATTTCAGCTTGATCTTGTTATGGCAAATGTATTTATTCTCGGTTTACTTGCAACTTTTATGTATCTTTTCATAGTATGGATAGAAAGCATTCTTTTCAAAAATCAGAACGAATAACGGAGGTAATAATGAAAAAAATCATCTCACTTGCCCTTTGCTTATGTATGGGTTTGGGACTTATGGCCGGATGCACAGCAGAGGAAGAGGCAACTTATGCAACAGTGCCGTCGTCAGTTAAGCCAACGACATCTGCAGAAGCGCCAACAGAAAAAGTAACTGAAGCGGAAAAGCCGGTGAAAATCACATTGAGTGAAGTTGCACATTCGGTATTTTACGCCCCTCAGTATGTAGCTCTTGAATTGGGATTTTTCGAGGAAGAAGGACTTGAAGTGGAACTTATCAACGGCAACGGCGCCGATAAGGTTATGACTTCGGTAATTTCAGGTGAAGCACAGATTGGTCTTGCCGGTCCTGAAGCGTGTATCTATCTTTATAATCAGGGCAAGGAAAATCACGGTGTAATCTTTGGCCAGCTTACAAAACGTGATGGTTCATTCCTTGTAGGCAGAGAAAAGGAAGAAAACTTCACCTGGGAAAATCTGCGAGGTAAAGAAGTAATCGGCGGCAGAAAGGGTGGTGTTCCTGAAATGACCCTTGAGTATGTCCTTTCGCAGAATGGGGTTAAACCGCACGAAGATGTAACTATCGATACAAGCGTACAGTTTGCACTTATGGCAGGCGCATTCACAGGCGGTCAGGGCGATTACGTAGCTCTTTTTGAACCTACTGCTTCTATGGTGGAACAGGAAGGCAAGGGATACGTCCTGACATCTATCGGTAAAGACAGTGGTGAAATCCCTTATACGGCTTATTTCTGTTCGAAGGAATACATGGCGGAAAATCCCGATGTGATTCAGAAGTTTACTAATGCGGTTTATAAAGGTCAGAAATGGGTGATGGAGCATACACCTGAAGAGGTAGCAGAATATATGCAGCCATATTTTACAGACTCATCCCTTGATATCCTTACGAAGGTTGCACAGAGATATAAGGACATAGATGCATGGTGTACAAATCCTGTTATGACAGAAGAATCGCTTGAAAGACTGCAGGTAGTTATGGAAAATGCAGGTGAGCTGGAAAAGAGAGCTGAATATACTGCCATTGTGAACAATGAATTTGCCAATATCAGTATGGATAATATCAAATAACAACAGTTTGAAAAACCGATAAATATATTGCATAAAAAACTTAAAAAATCCCTTGCTTTTTTAAGAAAAATGTGTTATTATATAAAAACGGAATTATGTAATATATTTACTTTAAGGAGATATTATGGAAACAGTAAAGCTTATTATGACAATCGTTCAGGTTCTTGTATCCCTCGCACTCATCATTTCTGTTATTTTCCAGTCCGGCAAGCATGCTGGTATGTCTGGCAGCATTGACGGTGTTGCAGATACATTCTTTGGTAAGAACAAGGCTCGTTCCCTCGATGCAAAGCTTGAAAAGCTCACAGGCATTCTTGCTGTAGCATTCATCGTTCTTACATTTGTTATCACACTTTTGTAATAAGCAAATCTTACAGACAGGCGTATAGCCTGTCTTTTTTTGTCCAAAATAATATACATCTTAATACTAAGGAGTAATTATGGACAAAAATATTTTTTCTAAGTTTACCTATGGTATGTACATCATATCAACAAAATATGAGGATAAGATGGCGGGGTGTATTGTAAATACACTTATACAGGTAGCGGAAGATCCTGATATGGTGGCTTTTGCTGTTCGTAAAGCAAGTGTTACGGGAAAGCTTATTGAAAGGTCCGGATGCTTTACGGCAAGCATACTGCTTGAAAAAGCGGATATGGATATGGTGGGGGAATTCGGATTCAAAAGTTCAGAAGAAGTAAATAAGTTTGAAAATGTATCATACAAGACCGATAAAAATGGAATACCTTATGTAACAAAGGATGTATCGGCCTGGATTTCGTGCGATGTTGTGAAAACAGTTGATGCAGGATCGCATTACGTAATAATCGGCAGAGTGACAGATGGCGAAATCCTGTCGGATGAAAAAGTTATGACATACAACGGATACAAGGAGAATAAAAATAAGAGAACAGGCTGGAAATGTACAGTATGCGGTTATGTGTATGAGGGAGACAATCTGCCGAAAGATTTTATTTGTCCATGGTGCAATGTGGGTACAGAGCTTTTTGAAAAAATAAACTGATAATAAAATCATATTGACAAATGAGGAAACGTGTGATATTATAAAGATAATAAATAGGAATTATTATCAATAAGGAGTTAATATGGATAAGAAAGCTTTTTACAAATTGTCATATGGTCTTTATATTGTTTCCTCAAGTTTTGAAGGTAAGGATGCAGGTTGTGTAGTAAATACTCTCAATCAGGTAACATCTTCTCCTGCGCAGATGTCTGTTGCAATCAATAAGGATAATTTTACAACAGATATTATCAGAAAATCCGGTAAGTTTGCTGGTGTTGTGCTTACTGAAGATGTAAATATGGATATTATCGGAACATTCGGTTTCAAGACATCCGGTGAAGTCAATAAGTTTGAAAGCTTCAAAACAGAGCGTGATGATTCCGGTGTCCCATATATTGCTGAATATATCGCAGCACGTTACAGCTGTGAAGTTGTAAATGAAATTGATCTCGGAAGCCATGTAATGTTTATTGGTAAGGTGACAGAAGCTGAAGTTATGAGCGAAAATGAAGTGATGACTTATGCTCATTATCAGAAGGTTAAGAAGGGTGCAACACCAAAGAATGCTCCTTCGTTTATAGAAGAAAAGCCTGCGGAAACAGGCTACAAGTGCTCGGTATGCGGTTATCACCACAAGAGTGATGTGCTTCCTGACGATTTCAAATGCCCATGGTGCGGTCAGGGCGCAGATAAGTTTGTTAAAATCTAAAATGATATAAAAATAGCC
>JAZUBN010000149.1:0-5291 GCA_045638565.1 Oscillospiraceae bacterium
GGTGGTCAGTTTACTGCCTTTTTCAGCGTTGAAAGATGAGATGCCTTTGATGAGGCCGATTGTGCCGATGGAAATCAGGTCATCCTGGTCCTCTCTTGCGGCGTAGTATTTTTTCACGATGTGAGCCACAAGCCGCATATTATGCTCTATCAGCATATCCCGTGCCTTTGCATCGCCCTGCGACATTTTTACAAGCGCTTCTTTTTCCTGTTCTTTCGACAGCGGTCTTGGAAATGCTGAGCCTTTGGGCGATACTCTCAGCATATAAAACAGCGATCCCAGCGTTGACATTACATTAAAAAACATAGCTTTCTCCCCTTCATTTCAGTCATAGAAAACTATATGTTTTTCAAGCCTTTTCTTGCCTGTCCTGTAAAATAAAAAGCCACTCAGCTGAGTGGCTTTTGTTTTGCTTATATTAACCTTTATAGTGAATCAGATCCTCGACCGCTATACGGAGATATGCGTTATCGCCGCGTCTGAGCTGTTCCTGTCCTTCATAAAGCTGGTCGACATCGATATCGACACCGTTTACTGTGACAGAATAGCGGATGACATTGCCCTGATATGTAATCTGGCGTACTGTGCCTTCCATATAGAGCTGGCCTTCCACCTTATCCCATGGATGAGCGAGAATATATACGCTTTCAGGACGTACGGCATAGTGGCCGCTTTCGTCGCCGTTAGGGCAGATATTCTGCCATGTTTTACCGTCCATAAGATTATAATGACCGATAAATCCGGCAGCATAGGCTGTCTGTGGCTTGAGATAGAGGTCCATAGGCGAGCCGCACTGCTCAATCTTGCCTTCATTCATAAGGTAGATTCTGTCGGACATACGCATAGCTTCTTCCTGGTCGTGGGTGACAAAGATAGTTGTAATACCGAGTGATGTATGAATATTCTTGATTCTTATCTGGAGAGCTTTTCTCAGCTTGGCATCGATGGCGCTGAAAGGCTCATCGAGAAGCAGCACCTTAGGGTCTGTGACGATGCCTCTTGCAAGGCTGACACGCTGCTGCTCGCCGCCCGAAAGCTGGGAAGGATACTTCTTTTCAAAGCCTGTAAGCTCGATGAGCTCCAAAGCTTCCTTTATCTTTCTCTCCTTTTCCTCCTTCGGCATTTTCTTGAAACGAAGGCCATAACCGATATTATCATAGACAGTCATTGTCGGGAAAAGGCTGTGCTGCTGGAATACCATAGCAAGATTGCGCTGATTAGGCGCAAGGCCTGTCATATCCACCCCATCGATGAAGATACTGCCCGAATCAATGCCTACAAGACCTGCAATACTTCTGAGAAGTGTTGTCTTGCCGCAGCCTGACGAGCCGAGCAGAGTTATAAACTCGCCCTTTTCGATGGAAAGGCTGACACCCTTGAGCACCTGCTGTCCGTCTTCAAATGTCTTATTTACGTCCTTTATTTCAATATAACTCATTTTTGTCTCCTTGAGTAATCAGACTTGTTTCAGATTAGTTAGCAGGAGCGTAACCTGCTGCGATTGCATTGTCAACATAAGTCATATCGACCATGTCAGCATACTTGAGGTCTGTTGTGATGATGCCGGAACGCTTTGCGAAGTCTACAACAGCGTTTTCACCAGCTTCGGAGATGTAGCCGTTCTTGCTGTATGCGCCGCGCATGATTTCAATCTTGTCAGCGATTGTCTGCTTTTCCATTGGGGAGAAGAGTTCAGCGATAACGTCAGCAGCTTCTTCAGATGTGTGCTTCTGGAGCCAGTCAAGACCCTTTACAACTGCATTTACGAATGCCTGCATCTTTTCTGGGTTTTCAGCTGCGAACTTCTTTTCAGCGTAGATAACTTCTGCTGGGAATTCATCGCTTCTGAGATACTTGGAAGCATCTTCTGCACGACGTGTGTCAACGAGGTAGTGGATATCTTCTACGTTGTCAGCTTCCTGGAAATTGTCAGCATTGATGAATGCAGCCTGAACTTCGCCCTTCTGGAGAGCTGCTACAACTGCGCCCTTGTTAAGGTTAACGAGTGTTACGTCCTTACCGATTTCGAGACCTGCTTCTTCCATAACTGCTACGCAGAATGTGTATGGAGCAGAACCTGGTGTGGAAGCGTATACTGTCTTGCCCTTGAGGTCAGCAACGGACTGGATTTCCTTGGATGCTACGAATGCATAGTAACGTGTGTCGAGCATTGTAACGAGAGCTGTGGAGTGCTGGCCAGCTTCTTCAGCCTTGAGAGCAACTTCCTGGGAGAGAATGCAGATGTCATTCTGACCTGCGTGCATACCCTTGAAGCAGTTAGGGCCGTCGTCGATTCTGAGGAGTTCGATTTCGAGACCTTCTTCTTCAAAGTAACCGTTCTGGTATGCGATGTACATTGGAGCCCATGTCATACCGCGGAATTCTGCTACAACGAGCTTGCCGAGATCCTTCTTAGGAGCTTCTGTTGGAGCTGCTGTTGTAGCTTCTGTAGCTGCTGGAGCTGCTGTTGTTGCAGGAGCAGCAGTTGTTGTTGGAGCTTCTTCCTTAGCACAGCCTGCGAGAAGTGCAAATGTCATAGCTGCGAGAAGCATGATAGCTGCAAAACGCTTGTTCATTGTTTTTGTCCTCTTTCTTTTTTACAATTATTATTTTATTCTGCAGTCTTAAGGGAAAGCTTTGTTTCTGTTCTCCAATGGAGCAGACGCTTTTCCAGATGACTAAGAACCCAGTTAAGTACACGGTTGAAAACAAGAAGTACAAGAATACAGGAAAGTACTCGCTTGATTTCAAAGTAAGACGCAGCGAAGGAAATCATCCATCCGAAACCGCCCGATGCGCCCATATATTCGCCCATGATTGCGCCGACCATACAAGAGCCGACACCGCTTCTGATAGCCGAAATGATCCAAGGCATACAAGCAGGAACTACGACCAGTCTGAGTGTGTCAAAGGAACTTGCACCGAGAAGGCTTGATGCTTCGATCCAGCGCTGATCGAGATTTTTGATTGCGTTGTAAGTCGAACCGAATACACCGAAGAATACCATCATAGCTGCAAGAATTACCTTTGATTTGAGACCGAAGCCAAACCAAAGAATATAAAGCGGAGAAAGTGTAAGCTGTGGGATACCTGCCAGAGCTGTGATGAATGGTGTGATAACATTGCCGAGGAATCTGACCTGACTGAAAAGCACACCACAACCTACGCCAAGCACTGTACCATAGAAAAGACCCCACAGAGCTTCTTCGATAGTGATAGCGGCATGATGAGCCAGCTCACCGCTGATGATGAACTGCCACAGGTCGGCAAGAATTTCACTTGGATAGCTTGTATAGAATGGATTTATCTTGCCTGCGCGTACAGCAAATTCCCAGATGAGAAGAAGCACGAGAAGAATGCCGTAACGTACGGCAACTGCACCTATTTCCTTTTTATTAATCTTGATTTTTGTGTTCATATTAAAGCTCCTTAGGAGAATTATCTTCGGCGAGGAAGTATGTTTTTCCGTAACGGAATTCCTTTTCATAAAGTCCGTCATTTTTAAGCTGAGTTTCGATCTGATATTTTCTTGGATTTCGTTCTATTGCATCTACTGTGTGCATAAGACCTTCTACAAGCCCGCCGAACTTGCTGTATGGAAGACCCATAGCAACTTCATAATCCTTCCAGCCTGCTCTGAATCGTGTGCCGGCACAAAGCATTGAAACATTGAGTTTATCATTGATATAAGGATATGTTGTAGCTTCAACGCAAATTGCCTGATTGCCGCACATATAATAATGATTGTTATAGCCGTAAACTGCTGTATAGCCCTGAAGCACACGCATCGATTCTCTTGTATTTGAAAAAATCATAACTGTGTCAGGCTCTGTTTCGAAGCATTCAAGAGGCATTACGATAACACCATAAAGCTGTGTTCTGAAAATATCGATGTTCATCGCCACCTGTTTTGATGTTTCAATCTTTTTGTAAAGGCCAAGTGGCATGCTTGCTTCACCGCTGTAATAGTTTGCCTGAGCCGGTGCAAAGCCGAGTGCTCTTGACGAACCTGCACAGCCCGAAGTTTCCTTTGTAAGCTTTATCTTGTTGCCTGCGCCTGCTGCATGGACAGCCTGACAGTAATACATAGGTTTCTTAGGCTCGATTGCGTCAAATGAATCGTAGCTTTCTTTATCGTATACAAATTTAATGCCCACGATCTTTCTCTCAATCTGAAGAAGTGCGTAGGCCTTTTTAACGTTGCTCATATGGTCATTCATAGGGAAATCCTCCATTCATATACTCATACCTTTTCTAGTATAGCATGTATCTTCTGTAAAATGCTATTTGAATTTTCTATGGATTTTGCAAACATACCCTGAAAATTCCAAATAAAGAGCTGAAAGATTATAAAGACAAAGCGGTTTGAAAAAGCTAACTGACTTTTTTGGTTGATTTAACATAATGAATTTACGTTTTTCAGCTATATTGCATAAATGAATTTTTAACTAACTGTAAACTTTTTATTTGATATTTAAATATTTTCAGAACTCAAAGTTGTAGTGTATTGCGATATACTGATTGTATGTAGGGCCCTTGTCTATCCTATATATTGTACCATAATATTTTACATTTGCCTATCCTGCGATATTGTGCTACAATAATTCTATCAACTTCAAGGAGATTTTGTTATGGCTGATATGCTTTTTAAGACGAGGGGAAATGCTTCGCCAAGTGGCAAGGCGAGGGTTTATTTCTGCTGTCATCCTGATGATTTTGGGCTTTATTTTGAATCGGTCTGTGAATATATTTTCAAATCCCACGACTGCGCTGTATATTATTCGGACGATATGACGTCCGCTATGGATGAAACCGACCTTGAAAGTTGCAACCTTTTCGTTGCGCCTGTGACTTTCAAGCTGCTTTCGACAGAAAATCGTGCAATGGACGATGTCAGATTTGCGATGGACAAGCATATTCCTGTCCTTCCGCTTATGATGGAATCGGGCATTGATATGCTCTATTCCCGTCCTGACAAGTTTGGCGAATTGCAGTATCTTTCGCCATTAAGCACGGACACAACCGAGGTTTCTTTTGAAGAAAAGCTGAAAAAATACCTTGAATCGGTGCTTGTTTCCGATGAGATGGCAAAGCGTGTGCGTGCGGCATTTGATGCATATATTTTCCTCAGCTATCGCAAAAAAGACCGCAAATATGCAAATCAGCTTATGAGAATCATCCACGACAAGCCTGAATGTCGTGATATTGCAATCTGGTACGATGAATTTCTCACACCGGGCGAAAGCTTCCGTGAAAATATCGATAAAATCCTTCCCGACAGTAAGCTTTTT
>JAZUBN010000150.1:0-17091 GCA_045638565.1 Oscillospiraceae bacterium
GAGACACCTCGATTGCCATAAGGCAATCACATCACTCGAAGAGTGTCTATAAAATGTGCGCTTGCCTCACACACAAGGGGTCCAGCGGTGTAACCCCTTGGTCATCGTGATCAAACTGCGTGAACAGTTTGGGCATTTTGCTTCTTTTGTGCAAGCATAAAGAAGTCGTCGAAGACGTTCCACGACTTTAGTCGTGGCGAGAAGGTTTTCGATTTAATCAGGACTTTACTCTATAAAACAGATTTCAAACACCTCATCCACCGCTGAAGCGGTCCCCCTTCCCCTCAAGGGGAAGGCTTATACCGTCGGGGCGCCGCACCCTACATTTTGGTGGGCAGGGCACCCCGCCCCTACGAAATCTATTGCATACACGATACACGCAAAAAGAGAGCCTTGCGGCTCTCTTTTTATTATAACGTAAAATTATTCGTTTACGTATGCGTTAACGTATGTGAACTGAGTGATTGGCTCGAATTCAACGCCTTCGAGGTTCTTGTTCATACCGATAACTGCTGTCTTTGCAAAGAGTGGTACCCATACAGGTTCTGCCATAACCATAGCCTGAAGTTCCTTATAGAGAGCTTCACGCTTGGACCAGTCGAGTTCCTGACGAGCCTGTTCGATCTTTGCGGAGATTTCATCATTCTTGAAGTTGGAACGGTTTGTTGTGGATGGACGATCCTTATGGAATACGTCAAACATATTGCCGTCTGGTTCGTAAGCATTGGACCAGCCGAGGATGAACATTTCGTGGCTTGTGCCGCCTACATATTCAAGATATGCGCCCCATTCAAGGAGTTCGATGGAGATTTCGATGCCGATCTTGGAAAGGTCAGACTGGATGAGCTGAGCGATTCTGTTACGTTCGTCACCGGATGTTGCGATTTCGAGGGAAAGACCGCCGTCTGGGTAGCCAGCTTCAGCAAGATACTGCTTTGCCTTTTCGATATCGTAGTTATAGCCTTCGATTGTTTCGTCGTAAGCAGGCATCATTGGTGGGAATACGGAATTGAGGATGGAGCCGTTGCCTTCGAGGATAACGTCGATGATAGCTTCACGGTCGATACCATATGCGATAGCCTTACGGAGATTTGTGTTGTTGTATGGTTCCTTAGCATAGTTCATGCCGAGGTATGTTACAGAACCCTGAACCTGTTCGATCCACTTAAGGTCTGCATTGTCCTTAACTCTCTGAATGTCAACAGCCTGAACAGATTCAACGATGTCGATTTCGCCTGTTTCAAGAGCGATTGTAAGAGATGTAGCTTCTGGGATAACACGTACAGTGATGGATGTTGTCACAGGTGTGCCGTTCCAGTAATCGTCATTGCGTACTACCTTGAAGTAGTTGTTTGGTGCCCAGGAGTCATACTTCATAGGACCTGTGCCGATAGGAGCTTCCTGGAAAGCTGTGTCGCTCTTTGCATCACATTCTGCTACATAGTCAGCTGGAAGGATAGCAACCTTTGTGGAAGCAGCAACTGTGGAATAGAAAGGAGCAAATGGATACTTTGTAACGATTTTTACTGTGTAATCATCGATGATTTCAACGTGGTCAACAGAGTCTGTTGCCTGAGCTGTCATAGCGGATTCCATGCAGCGTTCGATTGTGAACTTAACGTCCTTAGCTGTCATTTCAACGCCGTTATGGAACTTAACGCCCTTACGGAGATGGAAAATATATTCTGTATCGGATGTGTTTTCCCAGCTTTCAGCGAGGCATGGTTCGTATTCGCCGTCACCATTCATATAAAGAAGGGTGTCATACATCATGTGAAGAACCTTACCGGAGGATGTGTCGTTCTGCTTGTGTGGGTCAGGGGAAACAACGTCAGATGTAACACCGATGATGATGTCTGTACGCTTGTTGCCGCCGTCAGCTGCAGGAGCTGCTGTTGTTGTGTCTGTCTTGTTGTCGCCTGCAGGAGCTGCTGTTGTAGCAGTTGGTTCTTCCTTGGAGCAGCCGGCAAACAGAGAGAACATCATAGCGAGTGCGAGTGTGAGTGCAAATAATCTCTTCATGTTTTGTACCTCTTTCTTTAATATTGGTAAATGTAAATATTTTCTTAACATCTACAACTATTATTATAACTATATGAACCGTCAGTTGTCAATATTGCGCCTTTAAGTAGAGAATTTTTCGTGAAAAATATATATAATTCCTGTAGATTTTTTGTGCCATAAGGATAAAAACGAGTCAACCACAGAGGGTATTTTTATACTATTTGTTGCAAAATTGACGAATCGGGACATTTCAGAAGCACCGCACCACACAACACATGACGCCGAGGGTGTCGTCCAACGGATGACGGAGGGATTGTAACCTATTCAATGTGACTTGTCACACCGCAATTATTCACTATTCATTTTTCACCATTCATTTATTAACGCGGGACGTTGACAAGCACCGTCCCCTACTATAAACACGAAAAAAGAGAGCCCTTTCGGACTCTCTTTTATATGAAAGAAAGTTAGAAGAACAAATGAATGCAGATAGCTGCGAGAGGCATTGCGAGGATTGTTCTTTCAAGGAAGCAGATGATGATTTCCTTGAAGGAGATTGGGGACTTAGTAGCGAGCATAACTGTAGCTGTTTCGGAGAAGAAGATAATCTGACACATGGAAACGAGACATACAAATGCGCGAGCTTCGTAAGCGAGTGTTGCAACCTTGCCCTGGATGATGAGAACAGGGAGGAACATTTCAGCGATACCGATTGGCATACATGCTGCGATTTCAGCTGCATCAGGAACCTGAAGGAGCTGGAGAATTGGCTGGAAAATCATACCGATCCAGTTAAAGATTGGTGTGTATTCAGCAATAATCATAGCAGAAACGCCGATAGCGGAGAGCATTGTGAGAACCTGAGGAACAACGAGAGCTGCGTCCTTGAGGGAGAGTGTAACGTCCTTTACGATACCACGGGAGATACCGGCACGCTTGATAGCACGTTCAAAGCCGAGAGGAATTGTCTTAGCTGTGTACTTTGCGTCCTTGAGGTCTTCAGCTGTCTGTTCACGGCCGCTGTAATACTTGTCAGCCTTCTTGCTGATAGGTGGAATACGCATCATGATGAAAGCCATGATGAATACCATTACGAAGGAAAGACCATAGATCTTCACGAACTGATCGCCACAGCCTGCTGTTTCGATAACGAGCTGAGCAAAGCCAATGGAAACAGCGGAGAAGCCTGTCATAATGGAAACCATTTCCTTATCTGTATAAGTATCCTGCTTCCAGAGACGGTTTGTAATCATAACGCCGAGGGAGGAGGAGCTTACGAAAGAGGAAACTGCGTCGAGAGCTGCCTTACCAGGAATCTTGAAGAGAGGACGCATAAGTGGTTCGAGAACTGCGCCGATGATTTCAAGAACACCGTAGTTGAGGAGCATTGGCATAAATACTGCACCAACGAGGATGATACCGAGAACGCCCTTAACGATTGGAGGGAATACGGATCCGCCTGTGTCAGCGCCTGTAATCACTGCGATTTCAGCCATCACGCCAGCATCAACTGCTGCGTAAACGATAGCATAGATAGCACCGAGTGCGAAAAGGAATGTGTGAACGAATGTGTCGTTTGCATAGATATCAGCAAAAGCGTTCTTTACTTCGCCCTTCTTCACATACTTGAAGTATACGTGGCAAACAAAGTTTGCTGTGATGATAGCTGCGAGAATCCAGTAAATGCTGCCGCCGAAAAGATCGAGGAAGCAGTTATTATAAAGGAAACCGAATGCTGTTGTGGATGCGCCGTTAACTGTTACATTACCGAAGAATACGAAGAGACCGATAATGGAGAAAATGATGAAGCTTATGAGACCCTTGCTCTTCTGGGCAGGTGTAAGAGTAATCTTATCCAGCTCAGGAGACGGCATATCAGGATTCAAAGCAACCTTTGTGTTGACTTTTTCTTTAGCCATAATAATTACCTATTCTTTCTTAGTATTATTCGACCCCGGACCGGAAAGGTCCGGGGCCTTTATGCCTAGGTCAAGGCTATTTTGTTATGTAAGCTTATTTCTTAGCTTCCTTTTCCTTCTTCTGAACTGCGAGGATGGAAATGAATTCGAAGCAGATGTTAGCTGCCATATAAGCTGTGATTTCGCCGGAGTCATATGCTGGGAGAACTTCAACAACGTCGAATGCTACGAAGTTGAGATCCTTGAGAGCACGGATGAGTTCGAGAGTTTCGAGAGCTGTGAAGCCTGCAACTTCTGGAGTACCTGTGCCTGGTGCGTATGCTGGATCAACGAAGTCGATGTCGAATGTGAGGAATACTGGCATATCGCCTACACGTTCGTGGATTCTCTTGATGAGAGCTTCGAAGCCCATCTTGCGAACTTCGTGAGCTGGGATGAGGTCGTAACCGAGGTCACGAGCGATCTGATGTTCGTTTGGATCGTAGAGGGAACCACGCATACCGATCTGGATGGAGTGGGAAGCATCTACGAGGCCTTCTTCGAGAGCACGGCGGAATGGTGTACCGTGGTTGTACTTCTGGCCGAAAACTTCGTCACAGATGTCGGAGTGAGAGTCAAAGTGAACCATAGCGATCTTGCCGTACTTCTTAGCAACAGCTCTCATTTCGCCGAGTGTTACAGAGTGGTCACCGCCGAGGCCGATTGGAATGATGCCCGCGTCAACGATAGGCTGAAGTTCTCTTTCGATAGCTTCGTATGTTGGGTGGATGTAACCTGGTGTTACGTTTACATCGCCGTAGTCAGCGCCCTTGAGGTTTTCAAGGATGTTAACGCCCATGATAACGTTGTTTGGCTTCATCATTGCAGAAATGCTTCTGATAGCTGCAGGACCGAAACGGGAACCGGAGCGGTAAGAAGAAGCTGTGTCGAATGGAATACCAAAGATAGCAAAATCGAGGTCCTTTGCTTCTGTCATGTGTGGAATACGCATGAATGTACCTGTGTTACAGAAACGTGGGGATGACAATGCGGATGCTGGCTGATTACTCATAATTTTATTTCCTCCCTTTAAGGTTAATTTGTCAGTTTTTTAAGTTTTTAGTCAGTTAAACTTTATTTCCGTGATTAAGATTATATGGTATTTTGTCGATTTTGTCAATATTAACTTAATAAAATCAAAATTTTCATACATTTTTCACAGAAAAAATCTAACAAATTATAAATTATGATGAATTTTCAATTTTAACATCCATATAAATGCACTTTTATCTGTAATTTCAGCATTTTATTAACTTTTAAGCATATTTTCTTCATTTTATGAGTATTCTGAATCTATATTTATGTATTTTTTATATATAATATCCTCTTTTTTGGATACATCTAAAAAGGATAATTGTTTTCATCATATTTTTTCCAAAGTTCTCATTTTTCCAAAAAGGCAATATCATAAATTATATTTTCATAATACAGCAACACCTTTTCATACATATCATCTGAATGTTTGAAATCTTTTCGTTGCATTTTTTCGCCTTATATTATATAATGTAGATAACATAAATACAAAGGAGTGTTTACTTATGTACAAGGATAAAATCAACGCATATTTTGAAGAACACCGTCAGGAAATCCTCGACGATATCATGACTCTCTGCCGTATCAGATCTGTTCGTGAAGCAGCTCAGGAAAATATGCCATTCGGCCCTGGTCCTAAGGCAGCTTTGGACGCAGCTATCGAAATGAGCGAAAAGATGGGCTTCAAGGTACGCAACATCGATAACTATGTTGCAACTGTTGACATCAACGACAAGGAAAATCAGCTTGCTATCCTCGCTCACCTCGACGTAGTTCACGAAGGCAAGGGCTGGACAGTTTGCGAACCATACGCACCTGTTGTCAAGGGCGACAGAATCTATGGCCGCGGTACAGCAGACGACAAGGGTCCTGCAGTTGTTTCCCTCTGGGCTCTCAAGGCTATCAAGGATCTCGGTATCGAGCTCAATAAGAACGCACGTATCATCCTCGGCACAGCTGAAGAAACAGGCAGCGAAGACCTGGCTTACTATTCCAAGATTGAAGCTTACCCACCAATGAGCTTCTCCCCAGACTCCTCCTTCCCTGTTACAAACATCGAAAAGGGCGGCTTCGGTCCTACACTCAAGGCTCAGTGGGACGAATGTAAGGCTCTTCCACGCGTTATCGAAGTAAAGGGCGGCACAGCAGGCAACATCGTTTGTCAGGAATGTTACTTCACAATCGAAGGCATGGCTAAGGAAGAAGTTGAAAAGTATCTCACAATCGAAGATGTAAAGTTCACAGTTTCCGAAGAAAACGGTCTCGTTCGCGTTGACGTTGTTGGTCAGAGCGCACACGCATCAACTCCTCACCTCGGTGTAAACTCCATCACAGCTTCTCTCGCTGTTCTCGCAAAAATGCCAATGGCTGAAAGCAAGGGCTTCAACACTCTCAAGGGTCTTTCCGCTCTCATCCCACACGGCGATTACCTCGGCGCTGCTCTTGGCGTAAAGCAGGAAGACGAACTTTCCGGTCCTCTCACACTCAACCTCGGTATTTTCGAATACACAACAACAGGTCTCTCCGGCAAGATCGACTCCCGTACACCAATCTGCGCTAACGAAGACAATATGTCCAAGATCGTAAACGCAAAGATGAACGAAATCGGCATCGAGCTCAACACAACAAATATGCGTAAGCCACACCACACACCTGCTGAATCTGAATTCATCAAGGTGCTCAACGGCGCTTACGAAGAATACACAGGCAACGAAGGATACTGCGTAGCTATCGGCGGCGGCACATACGTTCACAACATCGAAGGCGGCGTTGCTTTCGGCTGCTCCATGCCTGGCACAGAAAACAATATGCACGGTCCTGACGAAAGCGCAGTTATCGAAGAACTCATGGTTTCCGGTAAGATGTTCGCTGACATCATCGTAAGACTCTGTAAGTAATCAATATACCTTGTGTGTAGGGGAGGGTTTCCACGCCCGCCCGCATCATAATTTATCGGACGACCAATGGTCGCCCCTACAATACTATGTAATGTAAGAGAGAGCTTCACGCTCTCTCTTTTTTTGCATTTTGGGTAATATTATTATATAATGTAAGAAAGGGGCGTGCACGGAAACCCTCCCCCTATGAAATGTAGTTTATAGTCTGGTTGTAGGGGTCGATGCCCTCATCGACCCGCGGGCGGATGAAGGCATCCGCCCCTACATAGGATTGTGCAAATCAAGGGAGATCCTTCGTTTCTCTCAGGATGACATAATGCTGTGCCAACACATTTAAGAAAATCGTAAGATTTTCATCATCCATATTTTAAGATTGATACTTTACAATACAGACAGGTTCTGAAAGGAGACTCATTATGCAAAACTCAGTTGTTCTCGTCGTTGACGACGACAGAGAGATAGCTCACGCGATATCAAAGTTGCTTGAGCACGAAAACATCAAAGCTGTCTGCGCCTATAACGGCATGGAGGCTCTTGACATTCTCTCGTCCCGAAGCGATATCCACTTAATCATTCTCGATATTATGATGCCTCAGCTTGACGGTCTTTCAGCTACAATGAAAATCCGTGAAAGCCGTAATCTGCCTATCATTATGCTTTCGGCAAAGTCGGAGGATTCTGACAAAATCCTCGGTCTTTCCATGGGGGCTGACGACTATGTGACAAAGCCCTTCAATCCCAGCGAGCTTATGGCGAGGGTGAAATCCCATCTCAGGCGCTATACGTATTTAGGCGCTGTCGGCAATATAATAAGCAAGGATACCATTTCCAATGGCGACCTTGAGCTGGACACTTCCTCCAAGCAGCTTCGTGTTTCGGGCGAGGAAGTCCGTCTGACAGCGACAGAGTATAAGATAGTCGAGCTGCTGATGAAAAATGCAGGGCGTGTATTTTCTGCCGAGGAAATCTATTCCAGAGTGTGGAATGAGGAGGCTTTCGGCGTTGAAAACACAGTTATGGTGCATATCCGCCGCATACGTGAGAAGATTGAGATAAATCCTAAAGAGCCAAAATATTTGAAGGTGGTGTGGGGTATTGGCTACAAAATTGAAAAACATCAGCCGTAACCGGCTGACAAAAATCATCGTATTCGCCCTTTCCGTGCTTATGCTATGGCTGGCGACAAGCGATATGGGGTATTTCCTCTTTGAAAACAAAAATAACAACATAAGTCTGATGACAGAAACCCTCTTTGCCGATAATTTCTTCGAGACCTCATCGGTGCAGAGAAAGGCGATGAACAGCGTATATTATGCCATCGAAACAGCAACAGGTGAAGTAATACCGAAAGACTGGTCGAAGAATTTTGCTTTGCTTGAATACCGTGTCACGGATGAAAATGGCGACCTCATTATGTCGACCGACCCGAATCGTCCTGAGGATTATTTCCGCACAGGCAACTACATAGTATTTTCAGACGGCACTATAACTGAAGCAGGCGGCAAGCTTCCTGTAAGTGTCCTCAGCTCATATCATTATACGAGCGAATATTCTGCCATTATTTCCTTCCCTGATGAATTCTGGGGCGAAGACCTGACCAATTTCAATGTCTACAAGCATACAATGGCTAATTTTATAGGAATCGAAGCACGCCGTCTTGCCGTTTTCCTTATCTGTGTTATTTATCTTATTATCGTGGCAGGCAGAAAGCCTGAGGATGAAAAAATCCATACGACATTCCCTGATAATCTTTGGAGTGAAATCCATCTTTTTGCCCTTATGATGCTGATTTTAGCAGGATGTATGGTATTCGTGTTTGTCATCGAAGCGTACACTCCGTATATGACAACATCCACATTCAATCTCACTATGGTGCTTTGCAACATAGGCATTATTCTGGTCTATTCCCTCTTTATGTGGGTATTTCTTTCCCTTATCCGCAAAATCAAGGCCAAAGCATTCATTAAATGCTCCTGCATTGGATGGTGCTGGGGAAAAATCAAGGCGGTTTTCAAGGTTGTTTTCACATTTATGGGCGAATTCATACGCAATTTCACAGGTGTTGAATTCAAGGACGTTCACTTTGCCGCAGGCTTCCATAAAATACAGGTGAGATTTGTGACGATATCTATTCTTATGTTTATCGCATTCTGCTTCTCGGTATTTTTCGCAATTGCCACATGGGGTGTAACACAATTTTTCTGGGTTATGACCTGCATCGCGATAGTTATCCTCGAAGCATTTTTCATCTGGCATTACATCAGAAAAACCACACGCTATGCCCAGTCTATGGCTCGTCTTTTGGTACAGATAGACAAGGTTTCCTCGGGCAATCTCGACTATTACGCAGGCATTGACGAGGGCGACCCTCTTGTTGACAGCTCGGATAAGCTTGCCAACATCAGCGAGGGCTTAAGCGAGGCTTTGGAGGAGCAGATGAAGGGTGAACGCATGAAAATCGAGCTTATCACCAACGTTTCTCACGACCTTAAGACTCCGCTGACCTCGATAATCAGCTACATCGACCTTCTTAAAAAGGAGGAGATGAATGATGCGGCAAAGGATTATGTGAATATTCTCGCCCAAAAGGCCGACAGACTCAAGGGCATTGTCAGTGACCTTTTCGACCTTGCAAAGACCAACAGCGGCAACGCTCAGCTCGATATAAAGCCTCTCGATTTCACCAAGCTGACAAACCAGATTCTCGGCGATATGGAGGACAAAATCACAGAAAGCGGAATGAAAATAAAGCTCAATCTGCCTGATTCCCCTGCAGTTATCACAGCCGACGGCAAAAAACTTTCCCGTGCATTGCAGAATGTGCTGGACAACGCTCTCAAATATTCCCTCAACGGCTCACGCATTTACATTGACCTTGTGAAAAATGAGGGCAACGCCATTCTTTCGGTCAAGAACACCTCGTCTTACGAAATGGATTTTACCGCCGATGAGATTATGCAGAGATTTGTCCGCGGCGACAAAAACCGCTCAAGCGACGGCAGTGGTCTTGGTCTTTCGATAGCACAGAGCTTCACTCAGGTGTCGGGCGGCAGCTTTGATGTTATGATAGACGGCGACCAGTTCAAGACGGTATTCACCTTCCCGCTGACAGATGAGAAAATGAACAGCGGATCGGGAGATATTATATAATGTATACAATGGCATTTGTGCTTATCGCCTCGACGATAATCTTCGGCTTTTTCTTTTGGAGGGATTAGATGAAAGAAAACTTAAAGTATATTATATTGGGATTTTTACCATTAGTTTTCAGTATTCTGGGTGTATACATTATCACAACTCCTGTTCTGCTTTTTATATGGAGCTATATCGGATACAGAAATTATGATTCTGATGGTCTGAAAACCTATCTGCTTCTTCATCTGCCGATGATAATTGCTCTTGTGATATGGTTTACTCCTCTGCAGGAGATTTCCTTTTTGGGTTGGTTTGCCGTGAAGATTTTTACACCGTTTCTTTTCATCGCAGCCGCAATAAACGAACTTATACTCGGCTTTACCACTATATATCTCGGGATGATATTGACTTTTATCATAATTACAGCAGTATTCTTTATCGGTCGCGAGCTGGCAAAGGCAGAATGGGGATTTGTAAAATAGTATTATGAAAAATTTTATCGAAATACTTAAAAAACTTTTTCTTGGCGGAATAATTCTCTTGGGAATTGTTATACTATATCTATGGGTAACCGCCGACAAGTGTTATTATGCCATAAAGAAACGCTGCAGACGGTAAACGACCTCTCATAAAATAAAAATCCTCACCGCATGGTGGGGATTTTTATTTGTGCATTCAGACGGGCAATGCCCCTGCAAAATTGTGCAAATCGCGAGGGATTCTTCGGCTCTGCCTCAGAATGACAGTGTGCCGTGTATTCCGCACAAAAAAGAAAAATGCTGCGGGTGGGAAATTCCGCAGCATTTCTCTTTGAACAGGATTGAAATGAAGAATCAGTTACTTTTTAAGTTTTTCTAACCATACTTTCGGACGGAAAGCCACGAGAGTGAACTCATCTGTCACAATAATCGGCCTTTTGACAAGCATTCCGTTGGTAGCCAGCAGTTTCAGCTGCTCATCTTCTGTCATCTGGTCTATTTTGTCTTTGAGCACCATCTCTTTATACACAACACCGCTGGTATTAAAGAAACGCTTGAGAGGCAGACCGCTCTTTTTGTGCCACTCTTTGAGTTCATCGTATGTAGGGTTATCTGTCTTTATATCTCGCACTTCAAATTCGATACCATTGGCTTCAAGCCACTTTTTTGCATCTTTGCAGGTGACGCAATTTGAGTATCCTATAAACAGCATCACTTATCCTCCAATGCTATTATTAATTATGTAGATTTATTATACTACACTTTTCCGCAAATAGCAAGAAATTTTTTCATATTTAATGTGTATTTTTCACATTTTCTCGTATTTCTTACTCTTTATTTTTTGCTATTTTAACCAATGCAGTCTGTTTATTGCCTTTTTCAGACGAAAAACGACAGGAAACACAATATAATGTGGTTCAATTATTTGCAAAAACTATAGGTTTTTCCCATAAATATCCTTGACTTTATTTTCTTTTGTGAATATTAAAGAGAATTGCATAAAAAGGGAGTATAAAAGATGTATATTTTGACACATTGACACCCGGCTCGTTATGGGTTATACTATTTATCGGCACAAGATATTGTGCCGCATAAGATTCATTAAAACAACTTATTGTATAGATATTGTATACACAACGTATAAAATACGGAGGTTTCATGCTCACTAAAATACTCAAAAGAGACGGACGTGAAGTAGCTTACGACCGCGAAAAGATCACCAATGCTATTTTTGCTGCAGCAAAGGCTCTCGGCGGAGAAAACCGCGCCACAGCCCTTGAACTGACACTTAAGGTGGAGGATTATCTCGCCCAGACTCTCGGTGAAAATATCCCTACTGTTGAAGAAGTACAGGATGCTGTTGAACATACACTTATCGAAAACGGCCACGCAAGAACAGCCAAGGAATATATCCTTTACCGCGCAGAACGCACAAAGCGCAGAGAGATGAACACACGTCTTATGAAGATGTATGAAGATCTCACTTTCTCCGATTCCATCGACAGCGATATCAAGCGTGAAAACGCAAACATCGATGGCGACTCTGCAATGGGCACAATGCTCAAGTACGGCTCGGAAGGCGCAAAGCAGTTCTATTCCATGTTCGTGCTCAATCCTAAGCACTCTGAGGCTCACTCCTGCGGCGATATCCATATCCACGATATGGACTTCCTCACACTTACAACAACCTGCTGCCAGATTGACATTGAAAAGCTCTTTGAAGGCGGCTTCTCTACCGGTCACGGCTTCCTCCGTGAGCCAAATGATATTCAGAGTTACTCCGCTCTCGCTTGTATCGCAATTCAGTCCAATCAGAACGACCAGCACGGCGGTCAGTCCATCCCTAACTTCGATTACGGCATGGCAAAGGGCGTAAAGAAGACATTCAGAAAGCTCTACTTCAGGAATCTTTCCAAGGCTCTCGAAATTATGGCTGATATGGAAGATGCTGAAAGCAAGGTAAATGCAATCCGCGATAAGATTGCCGCTGAAAACGATGGTCTTATGCCTGTGCTCGACGGCAAGAACGGCTATGAGGATGTTGAAAAGCCATATCTTATCGAACTTGTCGGCGAAGAAATCGCTGAAAAGGCACAGAAGTTTGCCCGCAAGCACACAGAAAAGGAAACAGACAGAGCTACATTCCAGGCTATGGAGGCTCTTGTACATAATCTCAACACAATGCACTCCCGTGCAGGCGCTCAGGTGCCATTCTCCTCCATCAACTATGGTACAGATACATCTGCAGAAGGCAGAATGGTAACAAAGAATGTGCTCCTTGCTAACGAAAAGGGTCTTGGCAACGGCGAAACACCAATCTTCCCTATCCACATCTTCAAGGTTAAGGAAGGCATCAACTACAACGAAGGCGAGCCAAACTATGATCTCTTCAAGCTTGCTTGCCGTGTTTCCGCAAAGCGCCTTTTCCCTAACTTCTCCTTCATCGACGCGCCATACAATCTTCAGTATTATAAGGAAGGCAATCCTGATACAGAAGTTGCTTACATGGGCTGCCGCACACGTGTTATCGGCAATGCTCACGACCCATCCCGTCAGACAACAGGCGGCAGAGGCAACCTCTCTTTTACATCCATCAACCTTCCAAGAATCGCTATCAAGTCCCACGGCTCCATTGATTTCTTCTTCGAAGAACTTGACAGACAGCTCACTCTCGTTGCTGAACAGCTTACAGAGCGTTTCATCATCCAGTCCAAGAAGAAGGCGAAGAACTATCCATTCCTCATGGGTCAGCACGTCTGGATTGATTCCGACAAGCTCAAGCCTGAAGACGAAGTTGGCGAAGTGCTCAAGCACGGCACACTGACAGTCGGCTTTATCGGTCTTGCTGAATGTCTCAAGGCTCTCATCGGCGTTCACCACGGCGAAAGCGCAGAAGCTCAGAATCTCGGCCTTGACATCATCGGCTTTATGCGCAAGCGCATGGACGAAATGACAAAGAAGACAGGCCTCAACTACACAGTTATCGCAACTCCTGCCGAAGGTCTTTCCGGTCGTTTCGTAAAGATTGACCGCAAGAAGTACGGCGTTATCCCTGGCGTTACAGACAGAGAATACTATACAAACTCCTTCCACGTTCCTGTTTACCACGATATCAATGCATTTGAAAAGATTCGTCTTGAAGCTCCATACCACGCTCTCACAAATGCAGGTCACATCAGCTATATCGAGCTTGACGGCGACCCAACAAAGAATCTCGATGCATTCGAAGCAGTTATTCGCTGCATGAAGGAATCGGGCATCGGCTACGGCTCCATCAACCATCCTGTCGACCGTGACCCTGTCTGCGGCTTCACAGGCATTATCGATGAAGAATGTCCAATGTGCCACAGAAAGGAATCGGATGGCGGACCTAAGTTTGAACGTATCAGACGTATCACAGGCTATCTCGTTGGCACACTCGACCGTTTCAATGACGGTAAGCGCGCAGAAGAACGCGACAGAGTTAAGCATTCCATCTCCACAGGTCTGGAAATTATCTAATTTCCTCTTTTCTGCCTCCCATTGTTAAGGGGAGGGGGACTGCGATTAGCGGTGGAGGGGTGTAGCCGTGTAACGGCGTCTATTCAATAAAAAATCAAGCCACCCAATCGGGTGGCTTTTTGTTATGCCTGTTTCTTGCATATCCGGGGTAATTATGATAGTATATAGATAGGCAGATAAACTTGAACATGTCGAACAGACAGATGGAATATAATTCGGGGTGAGTATATGAACGGTGTGAATAAAACTTTATATATCCCTTTGTACGGAAAGTCATATGTGAGCAGAAAGGGAATCATTCTTGGTGATAAAAAGGCGGAGGAAATTTGGGAAGCAGAAGGATTTGAACTCAAGGGAAAATCCAAGTCGAAATGGCTTGCCTATTATATGGGTACTCGTTCAGCTGTGTTCGATGAATGGTTAACGCAACAAATGGCAGCTGCACCGAAGGCCGTTGTCGTTCATATTGGTTGCGGAATGGACAGCCGTTGTATAAGAGTCGGAACAGAAAACCACAAGTGGTACGATGTAGATTTTCCAGAAGTTATTCGAGAAAGAAAACGATACTATGGCGAATCAAATAACTATAAAATGCTTGAAGGCGATGTAAGAGATAGCGGCTGGTTGACAGGTATTAGAGAAAACAAAACGGCCATTGTTGTAATGGAAGGTGTGAGTATGTACCTGACTATTGAGGAAATGCGCAATTTAGCAGATAGTCTGTGCAATCATTTTGATAGCCTTATGCTTTTGGTGGACGCTTATACTTCTTTTGCCGCCAAAATGTCAAAGCGAAGAAACCCTATAAATGATGTAGGGGTAACCGAAGTTTATGGTATAGACAACCCCAAAACTTATCAATGTGAGCAACTTGCGTTTGTAAAAGAGCACACCATGATACCTCAAAAATACATAGACGAATTAAAAGGATTTGAAAGGTTCGTTTTCGCAAACCTGTATGCGGGGGGCTTCTCAAAAAAGCTATATCGCTTATATGAATATCAAAAGAAGTAACCGCCAAATTCCAATTTGTCGAACAACTTCAAATACAAACAACTATAAAAGCCAGGCTGTGTTTTGCAGTCTGGCTTTTTGTTATGTAATTTCGTGAGCAGACGACCAATGGTCGCCCATACGCCGCTTATACGCCCTTTTCCTTTTTATACTTTGCAACGTATACTGCGCCGATGACAACCGCTGTTGCAAATGCGGCAAAAGCAAGAATGAATGGATAAATAGGATTTGCCTCATAGATAAGACCTGCGAAGAGTGCGCCGAAAATGCCGCCGAGAGAGTTCATCGACTGATAGAAGCCCATCATTGCGTTGCTGTTTTCAGGTGTGGAGCGCATTGCCACCATATTCTGCAATACAGGAAGTCTTGCCGCGTTAAGTGTGAAGAAAATGATATCGCAGGCGATGATAACACCGATAGAGCCTGTGCCCAGTACGATAGCAAGGAAAACCGACTGGACAGCCATAAGAGGAAGGAATGTCTTATTGATATCGGTCTTCTTCTGCATCCAGAGGACGAGTGTGGAGTTGACAACAAGTGTTGCAACCGCAATAGCCGCCTTGATAATGCCGTTATAGGCCGATGTCATATTGAACTGGTCCTTGATGTAATAATTGAAGCACTGTTCAAAGGAGTTCTGTCCGATACCTGCAATAGCAACAATAGCAAAAACAAGGGCAAATGTAGGTGTCATAAAGGTTTTTGCGTTAGCAAATGCCGCAAAAGGATTTGCCTCAGCAAATGTAAGCTTTCTTTCCGGAATGTGCTTATACTTTGTATCATCTTCGCAGAAGATAAACATCAGCACACCCATGGAAACGAGGATGATGACGTGCCATACGAATGTGAAGTTTATCGAAACAAGGCCAAGAAGTCCGCCGACGAAATAGCCTATGGCTGCTGTCACATTCTGCACTGTCAGCATGAGAGTAAGATTTTTGCCTCTCTGTTCCGCTATCGATGTGTTAATTGTGTAATTGGAATAGGCTGTCATAATACCGCCCGAAAAAGAGCCAGCCAGCATTCTGCCTGCGATGACCATGCCTTCGCTCATCGCCATACCGAAAACGATCTGCCCTGCTGTATAACCAAGACAACATATGAGGATAATGCGTTTTGTTGGCACATAAGCACATAATTTACCCCAGAAGGGAGCAAAAATAAAGAATGCAGTCATCATTGCCGCAAAGGCAACGCCGAACATCGAGCTGTCGAGGTTTCGCTCGACAATGAGAGTCGGAGTTATAGGATGAATAAGATTGGCAGACATATTGTATATGCCCATCAGAACAAGAAACAGTATTAGCTTTTTGCTTTTCATGTTGGTTCCCTTCTTTGTTATATCATTATATATGATTATACTCCTTTTCGGGTCGAAATGCAATGTTCTAACGTACCAAATCATAATATTGTGTATTGTTACTACTCCTCCACCGGTAACGCGGTCCCCCTCCCCTTGCAAGGGAAGGCTAAATAAAAAAGGCTATGACTTTCGTCATAGCCTTTGATTTTTTGTTTATCAGCTATTACTCTGACTAAGAATTAGTCTTCGTAAACAACTGCGTTGTGGTAGTAACGGGAGCCTGTCTTGTACATAGCAACGCCGTCAACACCCTTCTTCATACCTGCAACGTATGTCTGCTGGAGAAGTGGGATCCATGGGGATTCTTCCATGAGCTTAGCCTGGATATCCTTGTAGAGCTGGTTGCGCTTTTCTGTATCGAATTCGCCACGTGCTTCTTCGATCATAGCGTCAACTTCTGGGTTGGAGTACCAGCCACGGTTACCTGTAGCACCGCCGGATTCTGTGTGGAAGTTCTGTGTGAGTGTGTAGTTAGGGTTTGTAGCGCCAGACCAGGACATGATCCAAGCCTGATGTTCCTTACCAAGTCCGATCGGAGCCATGTCGTTCTCTGAGCCAAGGGGTTGCAATAGTTGCTTGTCTTCCTAAGACCGCTTGGCCCCCGTCTTTGTAGCACCGCCGGATTCTGTGTGGAAGTTCTGTGTGAGTGTGTAGTTAGGGTTTGTAGCGCCAGACCAGGACATGATCCAAGCCTGATGTTCCTTACC
>JAZUBN010000151.1:0-11171 GCA_045638565.1 Oscillospiraceae bacterium
GGACCGCGATTAGCGGTGGAGGGGTTGTTTACTAAAAATAAAAAGGCTCATCAAAACGATGAGCCTTTATTTATTATAGCCTTCCCCTTGAGGGGAAGGTGTCAGCGCAGCTGACGGATGAGGTGTAGCCGAAGGCGTTTATTTATTCAATTACAGCCTCTTTATAATCTTCCCTAAATACTTCTCAATAACCGCATCTGCATACGGAATAAGCCTGTCATAGAGCATGAAGCATATATCAGATGTGATTATGAGCAGAATCATCATAATGCTGTCTGCCGCCTGAGGCACAAGCACCCATATAACGAGCAGCTCCACAAGACCGAAAACTATTGTGAAAAAGATAAGCTTTGCAATAAATCCTATCTTTTCAGGCAGCTTCTGAAAGAATGGTCTTATGATTGGATAAAGCCCGAAAGTTGTGAAAAATATAAGATTCTGCTCGATATCTGTTATGAGCATGAAGCATATGATACTGATACAAAGCCAAAGCATTATGTGATATTTTTTGCCGTAGGCATTGCCCACAGGCACGATGATGAAGCCTGCTATCATAGGGGCGATGTAAACTCCCAAACCTGTGATTGCCCCGATAAACATAATTACAACGGCCAGTGCCGACATCATTCCGCAGGTAGAAACTACTTTACTCTTTTTCATCAGTTTCTGCACCTCAATTGTATTGCGTGATGCAGACATTCCACATCGATGTTTTCTCTGCCGAAAGCCTTTTCGCCGTCAAGTGTCCAGTCCATATCGCGAGGCGCTGTGATTTTCAGACTTTTTGCATTTGCGAATGTAATCGTACTGCAGTTATAGGTCTTGTTTCTCATAGCCTGCAAAGTGTCGCGAAGCTCAGTAATATCCTTTGGCATACGGGAGAGAAGCACTTCAAATCTGCCGTCAGCCATATCGACCACCTCTTCCGAAAGAGTGAGCCAGCCGCCGAGACTTGTGGAGTTGGTAATAGCGCCGAAGGCAAAATCATCTTCGATTATACTGCCATCGTCCAGCTCAAGACGGACATGATAGGATTTGAGCTGGGAAAGCTCCTGAATACTGCCGAGAAGATATGCCGCGTGACCGAAAATATTCTTGATGTCCTGCGGTGTGGAATAGCTTGTCTTTGTGAAAAGACCGAATGAAGCAACATATGAGAAATATCTGCCGTTGAAACTGCCCATATCAAGGTGTACATTATTGCCGCTGACAATATCGTATGCCGCATGGACAAGGTCACTTGAAAGGCGCAGACTGTTGGCAAAATCATTGGTGGATCCGGCAGGAATATAGCCTATCGGCAGGTCGATGCCGCATTTGAGCACACCCGATGCAGTTTCATTGAATGTGCCGTCACCGCCGCAGCAGACAACGAGGTCAACTTCTTTTGCATAGCGGACAACAGCGCTTGCTCCGTCGCCCGGTCCCCATGTGATATGGGTGATGACAGTATAGCCCGAGCGGTTAAAGACGTCTATAATATCGGCAAGAAAGCGGCTTGCCTTGCGCTGTCCCGCCTTTGGGTTTACAAGTAAAAGTAATTTTTTCATGTTATGCCTCCATAACAGTTTTTATGCCGCAATATACAAGATAGGCGGCGACGATGAGTGAGCCGATAAAATCAAGCCAGTGTGAAACAGGGGAAGCCGGCACGAATACAACAGATAACAATGCTATCGAAACACACCAGTCCACAAGGCTTTTCGCCCTGTAAAGCCGGGCCTGCACAGCAATGATAGGATTCGGCTCAGCTTTGTTGAGCTTTGCATATTTCAGCCAGAAAAGTGTATTTGCAATAACGCCCATTATCGCAATGGCAAGGGCGGGAATTACATTGCCTTTGTCTGTATTTTCGGAAAACAGCGTCAGCAAAATCATAAGCGCGCCGCCGAGACACATCATAGCGCCGACAAAGCGATTGGAAAACCGCTCGGTTTTTGCCTTGCTGTCAGGCTTTTTCAGGGTGATTTTATAGGTGATATAGGCGGCAATTATGGCTAAAAGCTCGGAATTGCGGCGCATAAAATCGGCAATCTGTGTCGTGCTTCGTCCCGACATAAGACCGAGACCTAAAATAAGCGGACCGGGCGCACTCATTAAAACAGAGAGCAGCAAGGTCTTTTCGCCCGATTTTTTATCTGCCATAACTTCACCTTCCTTTTATATTTATATAATTATCTCACATTTTAAGCATAAAAACAAGAACAAATGTTACATATTTATAACAAACAAGCCATTTTGCTTGACTTTTTCAGTTAAATACCGCACAATTATATTATATAGCGAATGGAGGTGAAACGATGGCATACAGTGAGCTTATCAAAAATTTTGAGCGCATACGCGATTATATGCGTCAGTTTTATGTTTACGGATTCAGAAGCCGTAATGATTATGATGAAAAAAGTGCCAGAAGCTATGACAATGAGCGCAGACGAATTGAAAGCTGGCTGGGCGAATATATGGAGTTTCGTCAGGACAAGGACGGCAAGCGTATGTTTATTTCGGTCGACAGCCGCAGTGCCTCTGAAAATCCGCTTTATAAGGCTTTCAAGGCAAAAAGCTTCACCAATAATGACATCGCCTTTCATTTTTACATTCTTGACACCCTGCGTAACGGCGAAAAACTCACAGTAAGCAAAATTATGGAGAAGTTTGCCCAATACAGCAACAGACTTGAAAATCCGTTTATTATAGATGAATCAACTGTGCGCAAAAAGCTGAAGGAATATAAAAATCTCGGCATTATAAGGGCTGAAAAATATGGCAGAGAGCTTATTTACAGTCTGCCTGAAAGAATCGACCTTACACCTTTTGAAGATGCCGTTTCCTTCTTCAGCGAAGAAGATCCTCTCGGCGTTATCGGCTCATTTGTACTGGACAAAACAGAGGATAAGCCGGATGCATTCCGTTTCAAGCATCACTATATCCTCCATGCTCTCGACAGCGATATTCTCTATGATATACTCATTGCCCGTCAGCAAAAACGCAATATCAGAATAGAGCAGAATGGCATGGAGTTTGTGCTTTATCCTGTGAAAATCTATATCAGCACGCAGACGGGCAGACATTATCTGCTGGCATATGCGGATGACCATTTTGCCTTCTTCCGTCTTGATACGATAGTTTCGGTGAAAGTCCTCGATTTTCAGCCGAAAAGCGATGAAATAGATGCCCTTTATCCAGATTTTGCCCGTAAATTATGGGGTGTTTCCACCATGGGCAAGACCGAAACCGAGCATATCGAGATGACGATTCATATTGAAAAACATGAACATTACGTTGCCGACCGCCTTTACCGAGAAAAACGTCACGGCAGAGTGGAAAAACTTGACGACAGTACATATAAGTTTACTGCCGATGTATTTGATGTCATCGAAATGCTGCCGTGGATACGCACATTCACAGGCAGAATAATAAGTCTGAAATCGGATAATCCACAGCTTGTGGAACGTTTTTACAGCGACATTGATGAACTTTATGCCATGTATGGAGGTGACGAAGATGTTGTTTAACGAGATTTACAGCAGTTATTACAATACAGTCGCCGCCATAATTTCATTGGCTGTCGAAAAACAGCTTGATGACAAGGCTTTGTATGAAATTGTCCGCGAAAAAGCCTTTTCCGAGAGCATTGTCACGATTCCCGATGCGCTGAAAAGCGGAGAATGGCCTTTCATAACAGAAAATAACGATACTGTCATTAAAAACAAGCCGGAAATGCCTGTGACCGACCTTGAGAAGCGATGGCTTAAAACCATACTGAATGACAGACGAATAAAGCTTTTTGCACAGAATGTGGAAGGACTCAGAGATGTTCAGCCACTTTATGATGCCGATGATCTGGTTTATTTTGACCGCTATGGCGACGGAGACGATTTTGAAGACGAAAATTATATAAATAATTTCCGCACAGTCCTTTCGGCAATAAAGGAAAAATGCCACCTGCGTATCGTTTTCCACACTCGGCATGGTGAGGAGCGCATATGGGAATGTGTTCCTGACAAGCTGGAATATTCCTCAAAGGACGATAAGTTCCGTCTTATTGCAGCGGCAAACGATATGATTTCCGCAATAAATATGGCGAGAATAGTGTCGGCGCAAAAGCTTGAGCATTTTGAAGAATATGCCATGCCTGAGCGTAAAACGAAAGAGCTTGAGCTGCTGCTTACCGACCAGAGAAACTCACTTGAAAGAGCAATGCTCCATTTTTCCCATTTTGAAAAGGAAACCAAAAAGCTGGACAAAATCCACTATAATATAAAGCTTCATTATATGGCGGAGGACGAAAGTGAGCTTATTATAAGAGTACTTTCCTTTGGTCCTGCCATAAAGGTGGAATCTCCCGATGATTTTGTGCAGAAAATAAAAGAAAGAATAAAAAATCAGAAAAAAATCTGAAAAAGGGCGAGTTCGTAACTTTTTTTCCAAGATAAAATAAAATCCTTGTGGTAATATATAGACAGTGAAGCACATACAGCAAATCTTCTGAACGAAAATGGATTGATAACTACTATATCAGTGCTTCGAAAAGAAAGACGCATACAGCAAAAGTTTCTGCTGCATATGACGTGGACCGCTGTCACAGACAGGCGGTACGCCCCCGCTTCTGAGGGGTTAATATCAGAGAAAAACGGCTCAGGCCGACCCGGTGCGGAGGGAATAAACAACCGCACAGCGTCTTGAAAATTTAATATTCGGTACGGCACCCATACTGCCGGAAAGATGGCTTTTCGCCATAAATAATATGGGTATTCCCAAAATAAAACGGGTGCCGCCAACCGACCACAAGGAAGTGATATAAATGCTTAAATACTTAAAAGATGAGCTCAATATCGCTTACACCGAGAATGGTGCCTTTACTTATAAGACATCAGAATCGGAAGTCCTTGACCTCTTTGCCACAATCGGCGCTCTCAGAAACGCCGAGGAAGAGGAGATAATCACAAGATTTCTTCGCGCCTGGTGCGAAAACGCAGATCTTGCGATGAAAACTCTCTTCTATGCCCGCGATATTCGCGGTGGCCTTGGGGAAAGAAGGGTTTTCCGCCTTATTCTCAGATGGCTGTGCGAGAATAAGATGAGCTCGGTAGTGAAAAATATTGAGCAAATAGCCCACTTCGGCAGATTTGACGATCTGCTTGTGCTGATGGGCACACCTTGTGAGGCCGCGGCCCTCGACCTCATAAGAAGACAGCTCCGGGAGGATATGGCAGCTCTCGGTGAGGGGGCACCCGTTTCCCTTATGGCAAAATGGCTGCCATCGGTCAATGCGTCCAACCGCAAGACCGTAAAATTGGCCAAGCGCATCGCTCGCGCACTTAATATGACTGAGAGCAGTTACCGCAAAACTCTCTCGGCCCTCCGCAGACATATCCGCATAATCGAAAATAACCTTCGCGAGAAGGATTACTCCTTCGATTATGAGGAAATACCTTCCAAGGCAATGTTCAGGTATTATAAAGCCTTCATCAGAAATGATGGCGAAAGATACAATGAATATATGCAGAAGGTTTCCTGCGGAGAAGCACAACTCAATACTTCCACTCTCTATCCTTATGAGATAGTTGAAAAGGTGATTAACGCCAGCCCTTATGGCTATGAAGGCGTTAATGTTTCAGAGGATGAAGAAAAGGTTCTTGATGTCACATGGAATGCTCTTCCCGATTACACAAGAGGCGAAAATGCCCTTGCTGTAATTGACGGCTCGGGCTCCATGTTCAGCGGAGGCGATCCGATGCCGGCATCGGTTGCCCTTTCTCTCGGCTTATATTTTGCCGAAAGAAACAAGGGCGGCTTTGCGAACCATTTCATCACATTCTCTGAAAACCCTGAACTTGTCGAAATTGAGGGCGAGAGCTTTGCAGACAGACTTCGTTATGCTGCTTCATTCGAGGAGGTTGCAAACACCAATATTTCAAGGGTGTTTGATCTCATTCTCAATACCGCCATTATGAATTGTCTCCCTCAGGAAGATATGCCGTCAAAGCTTTACATCATCTCCGATATGGAGTTTGATTGCTGCGTAAATGATGGCAGCGTCACAAACTTTGAGAGAGCAAAATGGCGTTACAGAGATGCAGGCTACAAGCTGCCGCAGGTGGTTTTCTGGAATGTCCAGAGCCGTCACCGTCAGCAGCCTGTAAAGAAGAATGAGCAGGGAGCAGTGCTTGTAAGCGGCTGCTCACCGAAGGTGTTTGAAATGGTGATGGCGGACAGCATCACACCGGAGAAGTATATGATGGAAGTGCTTATGAGTGAGCGATATGCTGCCATTGCGGCTTAAGGCGGCATAAAATAAGGGTCAAAAACAAGGCTGGAGGATTTCCTCGCAGCCTTTTTCGGGTATTTACAGATATATGGTAACGAAAGGAGAAAATTATGAGCGTCTGCACATTTATTGCATCGGATAAGCCACTGAGCGAATATTTGCCACCCAGTGATTATCCTCTTAATATAAATATTGACACAGGCACGATTGACGACGGTGGAGCCGATGATAATTTTTTCCTTCATCAGTTTGATTGCTCCGATTATACAGATAAAAAATATGCCGTCAGCCTTGAATGGCGCTACACCGAAGGCAGAGCGGCAAAAATCGTCGATTACATAATGGAAAATCTTAAAAATACCGACAGCATCGAGCTGTGGCACGTCTGGCTTGGCGGATATTATGAATATGACGAACGACCGGTTATGCGGCATTATAAAACCACAGCGAATGAACTTGAAACGAGCGATATAAAATATTTTGACGAGGCTGAGATATGGAATAACAAGGATAAAAACCGCCCGAGTTTTTATTGCCTTAAAATTGCGAAAGGAGCATCACGATGATATACTGCATTTCCGATATCCACGGGGAAATCGACCGTTACAAAGCCATGCTTGAAAAGATTAACTTTTCAGACGATGACACACTTTATGTCATCGGCGATGTGATCGACCGCAAGCCTCACGGAGTGGATATTTTACTCGATATAATGTCCCGTTCCAACGTGCACTTGATAATGGGCAACCACGAAAATCTTGCCCTTGCCGATTTGTTTTATCGGGTAGAAGGCGTGCGCCGCGTATGGCAGAATAACGGCGGCTCGGTCACAAGAAATGATTTGATTTATAAGCGTCCGCGCAAGGATATGAATAAGATTCTGCGATACTTGCGTGATTTGCCCGACCATCTTGATATCGAGGTCGGTGGCAGAAAGTTCCATCTTGTCCACGGTTTTGTGGGCGAAAATACCGACGAAAGAATATGGGGACGCCCCGACATTTACGGCGAAGCACCTTTTGAGGACAAAACCGTCATAATCGGGCATACACCAACCATTTTTCTCCGTGAGGATAAGGAAGAAAAGCCTCTCGCAATATGGCACGGCAACGGCGTCATCTGCATCGACTGCGGCTGCGGCAACGAATCTGACCTCCGCCGCCTCGCCTGCCTGCGCCTCGACGATATGAAAGAGTTTTATGTATAAGAAAAGACGGTGGAATTACCCACCGTCTTATTTTATATTCCGAATTCCTCAACTTCCTCGAACATAAACTGCATTTTATCCACCTTTTTCTCGGTATGAAAGTGTCCGCAGTACCATTTTTTATAGTCCAACCTATTCTCAATCTCATCGAGCCATAACTCTGTCGATTTATCCACGCCCGACTGGTCAATGGTCTTGAGAAACACCTCACGAGGCTCATATTTATATGGGCAGGTGTGTGAAAGCACCACATCCACCTTGTAATCCGCCTTTTCAAGCTGTTTTTCCACATAAGCCTTTATCTCATCGTCAGGCTGCTCGTCGGCAAACCACGGCATGTGATTAAAAAGCCGATAAAACTTATCCACGCTGTAAGCTCCGCCCAGCACAAGACAGGACAAGCTATCAAAATCATAGATTTCTCCGTCTTTTGCAAAGAAAATATTGGGATATTCAGCCTGCGCCCAGACTTTTCCGCCGTGATAATCGGTAAGCTCGTAGCCATAGACAGTATGCGGTCTCCGCTCGTGATTGCCGTGAATGCAGAAAACTTCGCAAGGCAGGGAGGACACAAGAGTTTTGCGGCCATAATCGAGCCGTCCGTTGTCATAATTAAGCCCCGCATCGCCAAGCACGATTACAATATCGTTTTCAAGAAGCATACCCTGATTGTTCATATATAAAAGCCGGCTGAAATCGCCGTGAGTATCACCTGTAACGTAAATCATCAAATCACCTCACTTATATTATAGCACAAAAGGCATATAATTGCAAAAAGACAGGCATTACACCTGTCTTTTTATATTAAAATAACCAGTCAAACTTACGTCTGAAACCTTTTTTGAAGCGGTATATAAAACTTTGCTCCTCGCGTACATATTCGCGAAGCTGAATAAACTCATCACATTCGCAGGCCATCATTGCATCGTCAACGAGAGCAAGAGCCTTGTCGTACTGCTTTTCGTCGCACCATTCATGTACCTTTTTTGTCACAGCGTCAATATACTGCTGTTTGCTTGCATCATAGAGAGCCGCAAGGTCTTCGTTGTCAGGATATTTTGCAACACCTTCGGAAAGGCAGGCAAATGCCTCGGCATATTTGCTTTCAGAAAAGAAAGTAAGAGTTTTATCAGCGATTTCCTCCACATCTTTAAGCATGGTAAGAGTATCAGAAAAATCACGGCGTTTATTACGCATAACCTCATCGTCCACAAGCTCAAGATATTCGTCAAGCAGAGCGATGGACGATTCATAGTCTTCAATGGTTTCGGGAGCGGAAACAAGGGCATTTACCTGCTGTTTGCAGGAAATCAGCAGTTCAGAACATTCATCCCAGCCCGAATAGGAAGGGGAAATATTCAGAATACTTCTGATTGCGCCTATGTAATCGCCCGATGAATATTGCATTTCTGCATCGTCAAAAAGCCTGCCCGAATCGGTTTCAACAGTAATTCGTTCAATACCTTTGCGTGCGGCAGCAGAGATTTCCTCGTCCTCGTGTGTCAGCAGTTCCTCAAACTGACGAATCACCATCTGCGCCGAAGCTTCACCGTTTTCCCACATAGTGAGAGATTCTTCAACAGAGGCAAGAATTTCCTCTTTCGAAGGTGCCTTTTCAGGAGCAGAAGTGGCAGGAGTGTCGCTCATCACGACAGAATCAGGCACTTCCGCAGGAGCATCAAAGCCGAAAATAACGCTCATAATGCCCACGAGCAAAACAGAAACAGCAATAAAAATCTTGTTATTCAATTTGTTTGGTTGTCCTCCTTAAAAAAACATAATATGAATACCGAAATCAATCTATCGGGTAATTATATTATAACATAAATTGAAAAAATATCAAATATTGACAATTTTCTGACATTCATATTTCAAAATAAATCTGCAATGACATATTGAATTCCTGATTATTTTGCGATAGAGTAAAAAATAAAAGGGAGAAAACAGCATGGCTAAGCGTGTTTTGAATAAACGCATTATTGAGAAATTCAGAGGTTACCTTAATCTTGAGGAAAAAAGTGTCGTCACCATCGAAAAATATATTCGCGACGTCAGCGCACTTATGCGATATTCAGACAAATGCAGTCTGAACAAGGAACTGATGACAAGGTACAAGCAGTCGCTCATCGACAAAGGCTATGCAGTCCGCTCAATCAATTCCATGCTGGCATCGATAAACAGCCTGCTGAAATTTCTCGGATGGGAAGATTGCAAGGTGCGGAATATACGCCATCAGCGGCAAATTTACACATCGGAGGAAAGAGAGCTGACAAGGGACGAGTATTACAGACTTGTCACAGCATCGCGAAAGAAACCTAGGCTGAATCTGCTCGTTAAAACGATATGCGGTACAGGAATACGCGTGTCCGAACTGCGGTATTTTACAGTTGAGTCGGCCGTAAAAGGCGAGGTCATAATAAACTGCAAAAACAAGACGCGAGTCATACTTATTCCCGAAAAACTGCGTGCAATGCTGATGCGTTATGCCGTGGAAAACAATATAAAAAGCGGAGCAATCTTTATTACGAAATCAGGACGTCCTCTTGATAGGAGCAATATATGGTCAGAAATGAAAAAACTATGCCTCACAGCAGGGGTACAGAGCGCCAAAGTGTTTCCGCATAATCTGCGGAAATTATTCGCACGAAGTTTTTACACCCATGAAAAGGACATAGCAAAATTAGCCGATATTTTAGGTCACAGCAACATAGAAACCACACGTATTTACATAATGGAAACGGGCCGCAGGCACCAAAAGATTATAGAAATGTTAGGTCTGATAGTATAAAAATACCACATAATTCTCATTATGTGGTAAAAAATACATAAATATGCTCTTTTTGTTGTGTTCATTATACCACTATAAGTAGTAAAAGTCAACGATTTAGCCCTAAAATAAGGCAAATAAATCATTTAATAGTAACAAAAATAGAATTAGACACAGGAATATAGCCCTTAAGTGCACAAACTTGGATTTTGTGACCAAAAGGGTGATTTTGCTGTGTCTTTTTTCTTTGCGTATCCTATAATTATGGCTGTTAAGCGGAGTCTATGCCACCGAAATTACATAATGAGAATTATGTGGTTATCAGTTTTTAAATCCTAAAACACAGCAAAAAAAGGCGGGATAAGTTGAACAAAATCAAAAAAATCTGGGATGTATTCACATCGATTCTGGTGGCAATCGTCGTGATTATGGCGATACTCCTTGTGGGTGTAAGAGTTATCGGTCTCAATGTCTATACAGTCCTTTCCGGTTCTATGGAACCTACATATCACACAGGCTCTCTCATCTATGTAAAGAAGGTCGATTACACAAAGCTCGAAGCGCAGGACGTAATCACATTCATGCTTGATGAAGATACAATCGCGACACACCGTATCGTCGAAGTCGTGCCGGACGAAACCGACCCATCGGTTATCCGTTACCGCACAAAGGGCGATGCCAACGATGCAGTCGATGGCTCCCTCGTTCATTATAAGAACGTGATCGGCTCGCCGGTGTTCAGTATTCCAAAGCTTGGCTATCTGGCAAATTACATCCAGAAGCCGCCGGGAATGTATGTTGCGATTTCGGCAGGCGCAATCCTGATGATGCTCGTCTTCATCCCTGACCTCTTCGCAAAGGAAGAAGAAAAGAAATAACCTCAGAATAGCTTTCCCCTTGAGGGGAAGGGGGACCGCTTTAGCGGTGGA